>NZ_JALFIA010000028.1:0-12049 GCF_022776125.1 Hallerella sp.
GGCAAAGACTGCAAAACCGGCAACTCCGGCTGCCGCAAAACCCGTTGTAAAGACCGTCGAAAACTCCGCTCCGACGAAAACGGTCAAAAAAGAAGTCCCTGCGCAAACAAAAACGCCGGAACGAATGCCTTCGCCCGGCGAATCTCTAGACTTGTTCGGCTAAAATCAGTTTTCTTGCTTGCTGATGCAGTGCAGGCTTCCGCCCTGACGAATGACCGTCGTGGCGTCGATGCCGATGATTTCACGCTTCGGGTAAACCTTCTTGAAGTAAGCTTCGGCTTTTTTGTCGAATTCTTCTTCGTACTTCGGATACACGAGCGCACCGTTCAAATAGATAAAGTTCATATAAGAAGCTGGGAGCGTACCACGCCCGAGTTTTTTTTGCGTCGGAATCTGGACCATATCGACGCGAGCCTTGGAGCCGTAATGACGCTTTAACCACGTTTCGAGAATGGTCTTGTTGCGCAAAAGCGGTTTAAAGTTCACTTTGGACTGGTCTTCTTCCCAAGCCATGGCGACGCACGTTTTCGAGATAAAGCGGACCGCATTGTCGATGTGACCGTCCGTGTGGTCTCCGGCGAGGCCTTCCGGAAGAACGAGCAAATCCTTAAGGCCTAGGGCTTCCTTCAGAGCGTCTTCGACGTGCTTTAAATCCTTTTTGGAATTGCGATGCTTGCCGATGAGGCAGGGTAGGGTCGTGATGCCGAGACCATCGTCATTCACTTCGATGGCGCCACCTTCAAAGATATACGGGTATTCCTTAACGGCGAGCTTCTTCTTTTTAGCGATTGCGAAAGGAATCTTTTCGTCTTTACTCCACGGCGGGAACTTGGCGCCCCAGGCGTTGAACTGGAACTTCACAATTTTTTCTTTACCCGTTCCATTGTAAACGAAGAACGGACCGTAGTCACGGATCCAGACGTCATCGGTTTCTTGTTTGATAAACTTCGGCTTGAACTTGGCTTTCGCAAAGATCTTCTTTTGGGCTTTCGGCAGTACAAAGTCCAGCGGAACAAGCACGTTCACCGGCTGAAAACGGGAGCAGATTTCGATCAGTTCAAAGTAGAAGGCGAAAATCTTTTCTCGATTTTTACCACGCCAGTTCTGTGAGTTGTGCGGAAAAGAAAGCCAGATGGATTTTTGGGTTTCCCATTCGGCAGGGTAGTGCAAGGTCATGGCGTGTCCCAGGTTTTGAGAATGTCTTTGTACAGGTCGGTGCGACGGTCGCGGAAATGCGGCCACCAGCGACGGTTGAATTCAATTTCCGAAAGGTCGATTTCCGTGATGGATGCACCGAGGAAGTCCGATTTCAAATCTTCGATAACGAATCCGTCCGGAGCGCTCACGAAGGAATGTCCCCAGAAAGTTAAGTCGTCTTCTGTTCCGATGCGGTTTGCTGCGACGACGAAAAGGCGGTTCGCAATTGCATGACCGCGCATCACTGTCATCCAGCTGTCTTTTTGACGCTCGTAAAGGGATTCCGGTTCCTTGCAGTCCCAACCGATGGCGGTCGGGTAAATCAGAACATCTGCTCCCTTGAGCGCGTTGATGCGGGCTGCTTCCGGGAACCACTGATCCCAACAGATAAGAACGCCGATTTTACCAGCGGAAGTCTGGATCGGTTCAAAGCCCGTGTCGCCTGGTGCAAAGTAATACTTTTCGTAAAAGCCCGGATCGTCAGGAATGTGACTCTTGCGATAGAGACCCGCAATGCTTCCGTCACGTTCAAAGACATAGGCGCTGTTGTAATAGATTCCACGGGCGCGTTTTTCAAAGAACGGGAACACGACAACGGCGTTCAGCTCCTTGGCTATGGTTTGCCATTCGCTCACCAGGGCATCATTCTTTTCGATGGCCCAGTCAAAGCCCTTTTCGCCTTCTTCGATCGGAAAATACGGGGTGTGGTAAAGTTCCGGAAGAACAAGGATGTCGAGCTTCGAATCTTTCAATTTTTTAGCTTCGGAAACATACCAAGCGTTTGTCGCTTCGGTTGTTTTAAACCATTTACCTTGTAATGTTGCAATGCGGAGTGATTTCATATTCTTAAATTTAGAAAACAGAGCACTTTTATCTATATTATTCTGTATGAAAAATGGGGCTATCGTTTACGTTTTCAATCTGATTTTGATTTTGAGTTTTTGGGGAGGATGCGCGTCGCATTCTGAAACCGTGATGTTGCACGACTTAGGTGTGCAGCCGACGGTTATCGTTAAAAAAATGGGCATTCCTTTTTCGATTGATTCCGTGGCTAAAAATAGCGAACTGCGCCACGTATCCGTTTGGGATTCGATCGACCTTCCGACTCTTGCCGCTTTGGATTTTGCCGCTTATTACCAGAATCCGATTCGTGAAGCGGGCAAGCAGGAACTTCCGGAAAATGCAAAACCTTTGACCGCAGAATTCGACACTTATCCGTTTCCGATGTTTGATTCGCTTGTGGCCGAAGAACCGGAATTTGCGCAAATTCTAAATCCGATCGCCTGGGAGCCGTTCTCTAAGATCCTTTATGCAAAAGGGGCGGGGGATTCTCTTGCGCAAGTCTTCCGCAGTGTGGAAAGCGTCAAGTGGGGGCAGTCGAACGTCTTTGCCGATTTCCAAAAAATTGAAAAGCTCTATCTGTTTGGCTCCAATAAGCAGTACGGCGCATGGTGGGTTCAGGTCGTTCCGCGAAAGTGGACAGGAAAGCAGGCGTTTTGGGCAAGGCTTAAGCGGAAGCCTTCTCAAGCGGAAATCGATATTTTCAAGCGTTACACTTCGCAGCGCTTGAACCTGGAAATGGCTCAGGATTGGATTAAGACGCTTGCCGCTTACTGGTATCCGACCTTCAATACCGACATGGAAGTTCACGAAGTGGGCAAGGAATGGAACGGAGCAAAGCCTTTCGCCGTGATGCGTGGAAATCCGATGGGGACGCCGATATGGGTCGCTTTTGACATTCCGCAATTCCGCAAGGTCGCTTTGAAGTCGGCGGATACAGCCGTAGCCGAAAAGGAATTCACCCGTGCCCTCGACACGAATTCCGCTTGGAGAACGCAGGAACTGGAAAAGCTGCAAGGCGTTTGTCCGGAAACTCCAGAGACCGAAGCCTTTAAGGCGAAGCTTTCCCATGTTCTTGATTCGCTTCCCGCCGGCCAAAATGCTTGGAGTGCAAATGGAATGCTCTGGTTTCGCCGTGATGCGAACTCGTTGCTCGCCAAGGATTTTACCGCTCAGGATTCCTTGCACAATCCGCTTCCGAGACTTTTGGAACTCAAGGCATATCTCGACAGTTTAGGAATTCAGTTCCTGGTCGTGCCGATGCCCACCAAGGAAGCTCTTTATGCAGACAAAATGATCTCCGGTACAGCAGATACGCTTTGCGTGGACATTGCGGGCCGAGACATCATCCGGAAGCTTCTTGCGGCAGGCGTGGACGTTCTGGACGTTTTCCCGGCGCTGCAGGCGGCTCGCGCGAGCGACGATGCTGAGCATTTTTCGTTTCAAAAGTTTGATACGCACTGGGCCGCACCAGGACTCCTTGCGACGATGGAACAGCTCGCGATGAAGGTGACGACTTACGCCTGGTATGAAAATTCCGGAGCGGTACCGGGAACGCTTGAAATGCGTGACACGACCATTTTACGTGAAGGCGATTTGATTCAACAGCTTCCACAGGCCGAGCAGGGAGCTTTCGCCCCGGAAACCCTCGACGTTAAAAAGATTTACAAGAACGGAAAACCTTATGTGGGTGGAAAGAACGCTCCCATTCTTTTGATGGGCGATTCCTTCACCGGAGTCTTTGAATCTGTGGACGGAAAGTCGGGTGGTCCTGGCTCTCTTCTCGCTTTTGCAACCGGTTTGGATGTTCAGGTTGTGACCAGTTGGGGCGGTGGACCGCTTGTGCGCCATCGCATGGTCAAAGACAAAAAATCCTTGAAAACAAAGCGTTTGGTCATTTACATGATGACTCTTCGCGATTTCTGGCAATCGCCATTGGAGTGGGATGTTCTCTAGATCCATTTTTCGATCGATGGTTGTCATTGCATTGTTTGTTATGCTGATTGTCGCTTTGATGTTTGTATTTGCACCGAAGCGCGGACAACACATTTCTTTGATAGCCTCTGCATGTACTTTTGACGGTTTTGAACCGCAGTGTTTTGACCGCAATCCTATGTGGAACGATGGCTTGTATTATTTCGACAGCGTTCTGTATGCGACTAAGGATACGATCAAAGCGATGAAATCCCTCATGTGGGATTTTTGGAAGCTTGAATTTGCTGGCGAAGGTGCGGCATCCATTCCATCTTCGATTTTGGCGGGTCGATCTTTAGAAACTGGAAAAACAGGCTGCGTCAGTGCAACATGGCTCGCTTTGATGGTGGGTGAAGCGCGCAATCTGCGTGTCGATGCGATTCTCGTTCCTGGGCACATGTTCTTTCGGGTGAACGGTGCGAATATGGAACCGAACCGGGAAGGTTATCGCTATTCGGATGAAGAATACCGTCAAAAATATGCAGACGGTTCATGGTCTGGTTATGAATTCCGTCCTTTGTATAAAAAACAATTTTTGGGCTTAGTCGCTTTTAATATGGGCAACTATTACCTTTCGACAGATGCTGAAGTGGCTCTCGGCTGGTACAAAATGGCGAGCGAACTCTTCCCGGCCTTTCCGGGCATCGATAAAAATCGCCGTTTAGCGATTGAAAAGGTAGATCCTAGAGAAAAAGTTCGCATTCGATGAAAATTGCATTGCCCAAAATTCTGTTTGCGATCTGCGTCACGGTCTTTGCTTTTTTTCCGCTGACCGATACCGATATTTGGTGGCATTTGGCCAGCGCAAGGGACTTCTTGGAAAATGGACTTGCGACGGATGATCCCTTTTGCTGGACAGCGTCGAAATCTCCTTGGATCAATGTCCATCTGTATTTTCAGCTCGCGCTTTATGGTGTAGAACATTTTGCAGGAACATTCGGGCTTGTGGCGTTGAAGGCTCTGCTGTGGGGACTTGTCGCCTTTTTGTGGATTCTTCCGGTTAAACGCAAAATACTTCCTGTGCATTTTGCGTTGCTTTTCGCTTTTGCGTTTTTATTCCGCTATGCGTTTGAATGCCGACCAATTCTTTTATCGATGCTTTTTCTTGGCATTTTTTGGAATCTTTTGCCGCAACTGGAAAAACGGATTTCGGCAAAGTGGATCCTTTCGACGGTGGTATTGATCGCTGTGGAATGGATCTGGGTGCGAATGCAGGGCCTTTTCCCGTTGGGATTTGTTCTTGCCTTTTGCGCGATTGCTTTTTCTTTTCAAGACCTTTCCCTTTCTGGAAAAGTGGGGAACGGAATCTTTTTCGTCCTGCTTCTTTTAACGCCGCTAGCTCATACGCAGGGCGTTCTGCTGTGGCTATATCCGCTGGAACTTTTGAACCGTCTTGTGGGCGGTAACGCTTCTTCGCAGATTTTTTCTCAGCAGATTGCAGAAAACCGAGCTCCCACAACCTTGCTTGCACAGGGAGAAAATCAGGCGGCGATGATCGCTTTGCTCGTGGGCATTTTTATTTCGGCTTTTACGATTTTACGGCATCGCCACTTGGCAAAGCCTTTTCAAATCGCATGGCTTGTCATCGGAATGTTTTTGGCGGCTACAGCCGAGCGTAATCTGACGCTTTTCTTTTTCCCGTTTGCCTCGATCGTGCTTTCACATTCGGGTGAGCTTCTTTCTTTGCGGAGCGCCTTGGAAAAGAACCTTTCCGTTTCTAAAAAAATGTTTTCGACGAGTCTCCAAATTTTTACGGTCTTGGGCTTCGCATTTGTCGTTGGGACTTTCGTACGGAGCCTTCCCGCTTATTTTGAAAACGGTTCGTTCAAAACGATTTCTGCGGAACGCCTTCCGAGTGGAGCGGTGGAATTTATGCGCTCAAATCCGCAGTCTGTGTCGTCTCGACTTTTTAACGATGACCGCTCCGGCGGATACATCGAATGGAAACTGCCTGGCGTAAAAACTTTTGCCGATGGACGTTTCATTTTAAAGGATTCCACTTTCCTTGCAAACTATCTAAAATTCTCAGAAAAGCCGGAGGAATTTTTTTCGTTTGCAGATTCACTTTCCATTCAGCGAGTGCTACTTCCGGTGCGTTACATTCCGCTGTGGATTCCGTTAGCGAAAGCCTTGGAACAAAATCCAGAATGGACTTGCGTTTATCAAGATAGCGTCTATGCGGTCTGGGATCATCACCGCATATTGGTCATGGATGCATTAACGTCGGATTATCATGAAAAAATCGCCGTTTTGGACATTCGGGATTCTTCTGTTCATGTTTTGGCTTCTGGGAACGACATTTTGCACCCCGATTTGTGGAAAAACAAATAAAGCAAGCTTTTTGAAAAATGCCAAAGCTGGATGTAAATTCTAACTTGTATATGATGATTTTTCGTTGGATTTGGATTCTCGCTGTTTGTTTGGCAGGCTTGATTTCTTGTACAAATGAAGCCTCGACGGCAGACACATTGTCTGCCTCCTATCACGATATGCAACGCATCGTTTCGCAAGGGGACTCGGTTCAAATTACGGCGGCGAATATCACGTCCCGTTTTTCATATAACTTTTACATCGATGTACACGAAGTCACTGTCGGTGAATATGCGCAAGTTTTGAACGCATCTTTTGATTCCGACGAGAAGGATTATCCGGTAACCGACGTCTCTTTCTATGACGCCGTGTTTTTTGCAAACGAAAAGTCCAAGGCGATGGAACTCGATACCGTTTACAGCTACGAGGGGCTTTCCCGATCCTCGGACGGACACATCATTTTCCTTGAAAAATTCACTACCGATTTCCAAGCGAACGGCTACCGCTTGCCGACAGAAGCCGAATGGATTTATGCAGCCCAAAATGGTTGGAATCCGTCGAAAAATGCTTGGACTTCTGAAAATTCCGATTTTGAAAAACACAAAGTCTGCGAACTTCCCAAAGACAAGAATGGCCTCTGCGACATGGCTGGCAATGTCCTTGAATGGACGAATGACTGGCTTTCTAGCGCTAAGGATATATCTGTTGAAAATTTCGCCGGAGCCTCTCACGCCAATTCTTTGAGTGAAGTGGTTGTCAAAGGCGGAAGCTACCGGAATGCGGCAGCCAACATCCAATTAAAGAATCGTGGCGATGTTTACACGGTTTCGCCTGCAATGCATGCCGCTTATGTTGGATTCCGTTTGGTACGTGGCATTGTGGATTTTATTCAGCAACCGGAAGAAGGCGGCGGCCTTGCTTGGGAATGGAATGTTCAAGTACAAACTTCTGCCTCGGAAATAAAGAAAAAGTTGGGAGCCTTGAATTCCGTTTTGGCGTTCCGCGATGATGAAACGGGAAACCTCGGATATATCCGCTTCGCCTCTTCCAATCCGACGGTGGTTGAAATTGTAGATACGCTGGATGTTTACCATCCGGTGATTTCTCCAGATGGTTCTAAAATCGCTTTCTGCACCAAGCCAGAAGGGATTTCCGGAAATTCCAGTTTGTATGTACGAGATTTGAACGAAACCGGAACAAACCTGGTCAAGCTCGATGTGGAAAGCGCGGCGATTCCGCGTTGGCGAGTTCTCGGCGCGGATACGCAGATCGTTTATGTGACAAGTGCCGCAAATAATGCAAATGATGTGGAATGGAAACAAGCTTCGACATGGAGCGTTCCTTTTGCAAATGGAACGTTTGGAACGCCGACAAAAATCCTGGAAGGCTCTTACAACGGCGGTGTTCTGAACGACGGAACGTTGGCGGTCAGCGGAGCGAGACTTCTCCGGGCAAAGGTAAATGGCCGTGAAGAAGTTTGGCTGGACGGGGAACAGGCTTGCAACGTCTCCCTTTCCGAAGTCTCTCGACAGGTGCTTTTCCTCGACTTTGGAAGTTCTACGGGGGAAGCATTTTCGGGAGAAGCTTATTTGCCACATCAAAAACTTTTGGTATCTGATGCCCGCGGAAATTTGACTGCGATGATTCCTGCTCCGGAACATTACACGTTTGATCATACAGAATGGGTGGAAAACAGCCCGGATTATGCAGTGGCGACGCTTACCGATAACGACGGAGCCCATTCTAAAATCGTTTTGATCAACACTTTGGATTCGTCCATTGTGGAACTGGCTTCCGGAACAGAGCTTTGGCATCCGGATTTATGGATAGACGCCATGGAAGCCGATCAGCAGATCGACCTTGACATGGACAGTGCTGGGGTCTATGTCTTTCAGGGAGATGAATACGTCTATCAGCTCTTGCGAGTCAAGATGGAACTTTTTTGGAACCGGGCGGATTCTTTAGAAGTGGTCTGCTTGGGAAGTTCACGTGTGGAAGATGGAATTATCGCTCAAAAATTAGACTCATCCTATGCTGCTGTGAATTTGGGACATCCCGGAAATACGCTTTCTTTTACCTTATTTATCGCGGAAAATTACGTATTGAATCATGCGCACAAGTTGAAAGCCCTTGTCATCGCTTTGGATATCGACATTTGGCAGGCTTCTGAAAACGCTTATTTCAATCAATTCCAAAAATACCCAGGCACTGTTTATGATAGAAACCATCACTATTGGAAAAACGGAACTCCGTCCTATTTCCCCCAAATGGTTCAATCCTCCTACGCAGAACCCAATATTCGAAATACCTATCTGAACACATTAGGTTTTAACGCCTTGGAACCTCAAGGTTGGGGGGAAGTTTCCGAAGTCAATGTGGATTCTATGTGGGCTTCTATCCATCCTGAAATTATCGACGCACAATGGTTGATGTTGGAAAATTTCTTGACTCTAACAAAAGCTCGGGGAATTTCTGTCGTCGGTATTATCTTTCCGCAGTCTCCCTTGTATAAAGAAACGGGTTCTTTTGGCCGTTACGGTCCCCAGCGTTCGGTTGCAGTTTCCATTATCGAAGGCTTAAATGCTCTGCAAAAAAAATATCCGAATTTCGTTCTGATGGACGAAAACAAAATGGGCGATCATGATTATTCCGATGCCATGGCGTATGGTGTTGATCACCTGGCGACTCCTGGTGCAGAGCGATTGACGGATCGACTGGATTCCGTATTAAGGACGTTGGAGACATTCCAGTGAAAGTTTGGAAGATTTTTCTCTTTACCTTGCTTGGCCTCTTTTTCGCAGGCTGTTTGGAATCGTCTCCAAATACAACCAGTGACAAAGTCGATGATCCCACGTATTCGAATAATACCGATCCGACTCTCGAAGGGATGATGTTTATCTTTGCCGAAAATTCAGAAACCATTCTCGGCACGCAAGATTCGACCGCTCGCGCTAGTGAACGTCCGCAGATGAAGGTGGACTTCGATTACAACTTTTCCATCGGCAAGCATGAAGTCACTTGCGAAGAGTTCAAAACTTACAGTAAAATGCAAATGGAATGTGCGGGAGATTCGTTGCCGGTTACCAACGTCAACTATTATGACGCCATTCTTTTTGCAAACGAAAGGAGCAAGGCGGAAGGTCTTGACACCGCATACGTTTACAGTACAGCCTTATTTGACGCCGATAATCACTGCCTTTCGCTTGGAAATTTAATTTTCCGCACCGATGTCGAAGCCTACCGGCTTCCCACCGAAGCGGAATGGACTCTTGTAGCCTCCAAGAATTGGAATCCTTCCAAAGGTTGGAATTCCAATAATTCCAAGTACAAGGTTCACACGGTCTGCTCGTCCGATACGAGTGCGTCGGTCTGCGACATGGCAGGAAACGTCAGCGAATGGGTAAACGACTGGCTTTCAAAATTCAAAGACACGACACTTTCAAATTTTGCAGGCGCTCCTGATGGCGGAACCCTTGGCGAACGCATCATCAAAGGCGGCAGCTTCCGCGATGCTCCGAATGCGACAACCCTTTACAGCCGTGGCGATGTTTACACAGTTACCTCTTCGACAGCGGCGGATTACGTCGGTTTCCGTTTGGCGATTGGAAAAATTCCCAATCCGACCTGGATGAGTTCCACGGGGAATGTTTCTTCTTCTGTCATCAGCGTGCTTGCCAGTGCCGGCGAAATGCGTTCCTATACAGGTTCTTTCCATACAAAGCTCGCTTTCCGAAACGATGAAACAGGAAATCTGGTTTACATCGATTATTCCAATGCAATCCTTTCCGCAATCGAAATCGCTGATACCATCGACAGTTTCCATCCCGATATTTCTCCTGATGGAAAGCGAGTTGCTTTTTGCACAAAGCCGGAAGGGATTTCGGGAATCTCAAGCTTGTATGTGCGCGATTTGAACGAAACAGGTTCGAATTTGGTAAAGCTGGATGTCGAAAGCGCGGCGATTCCGCGTTGGGGCATTCTCGCCTCGGGCGATACCGTCATCCGCTACGTGGACGATGCGGGTAACAATACCGATGACGCTACATTCCAAGCCCATGCACTGTGGCAGGTTCCTTTCAGCGATGGAAAGTTTGGAACTCCCGAAAAGCTTCTTTCCGGAAATTACCACGACGGCTATGACGCCGAATCGGAATTTGCCGTTTCGGGCGCACGCCTTCTCCGCGCTCATCGAAATGGAAAAGACACCGTCTGGTACGGTGGGGAACAGGCTTGCAACGCTTCGCTTGCAAATGATGGAACTAAACGAACGCTTTTCCTCGATTTCGGGGGCTCTATCGGTCAAAGCTTTGCAGAGACCTCTTACAATGCGCACAAAGCCCTTTTGGTCGCAGACAGTACGGGAAACTTGACGCAGGTGATTCCTGCTCCAGATGGCTATACATTTGACCATACTGAATGGATTTCTGGTTCTACATCAAACGTGGCGATAGCGTTGCTCGCCAATGATGCAGGCGCCCATCAAAAGATTGCCGTCGTCGGGCTAAGTCGAGCCAAAGTTTTTGAAATTGTCGAAGGGGAAGAACTGTGGCATCCTTGCCTTTGGACAAAAAGGACGGAAAAATTTTCTGAACTTTTGAATAGCGACAGTGCGGGAATTTATTACACTTCTGCAGGCGGAGCAGTAGATGTCATCTTGCGTTACAAAATGGAACTGCTTTGGGAATACCGCAATACAGCGAACGTGTTGATCCTTGGATCGTCTCGTTCCAATGCAGGCGTTGTTCCGAAAGAATTGGACTCCGCTTATTTTGCCATCAACGCTTCGAACGTTCCCAATTCTCTGTACGAAACCCGTTACCTGTTCGAAAATTATGCTTTGAACCACATGCCAAATCTTAAATATTTGGTCGTCTCTTTGGACATCGACATGTGGTGGAAACAGAAGACCAATGAAATCGAAAACTACTTTTACAAAGCGTACAAGAAATCTCCCGGATTTGTCTATGACAAAAATCATGAATTTTGGAAATCCGGGTACCCGGCAGGTCTTGCGGAACATACTGAAAATTCGCCAGGCAATTCCATCTACCGCGAATGGTTGATTCCAACTCGAGGCTATAAGAATGAAGCGTGCTACGGCTGGGAAGAAGAAGCTTCCGTCGATAAAATCGTCACTTGGTACGAAGACAATCCGGAATTTTTCAAAGCCAATGTGGAAGAGCTTGAAGCGATTCTTGCACTCGCTTCCAAAAAGAACATCACCGTCATCGGTGTGATTTTCCCGATGAGCCCCAAATTTGTCGAAACGAACTCTTTTGGCCGTTACGGGCTTAGCCGTTCCAAAGCTCCGGAACTCATCGACAGCCTCCAAAGCCTTTCGAAAACCTATACGAATTTTGTGCTGATGGATGAAAATAAAATGGGGAACCACGACTACACCGATGCGGATGCCCAAAACCGCGACCATCTCTGTTCCGTCGGAGCGATTCAAATGACTAGACGCTTAAACAGTCTGCTCGACTCCTTGGAACAACTCCATCCATAAACTCTTTTGTATTTTATTATTAGTGTCCGGAGAAAATTTTCAAAACGTCTAGACCCCAGAATTTACGCGGTCTAGACTTTTATTTTGCCGTTGCAAGCCCCCTCCCTAGAAATTTGGACGCTACGATGGGCAAGGTGGATGCTGCAGCATGCGTTCCCAGTCCCTTGTGGGATGTTCAAAAAAGTCAAACATGTCAATGTAGAGCATCAGGATTATTCGCAT
>NZ_JALFIA010000084.1:0-12884 GCF_022776125.1 Hallerella sp.
TGCGAGTTCAAGCCTCGTCCGTCCCGCTAGAAACCCTCTCTTCAACGAGAGGGTTTCTTGTTTTAAATTCAGAATACTTCCCCGCAATTGTTCATCCTCACAATTCAAAAGCAAGTGTCGCCTGCAGCAATTCTTCTTCAGCAAGCAATGCCGATGATTCAAGCAAGGATTCGAGCCATGAGCAAGCCCAGAATACCCTTCGAACGCCGTTTGCAAAGAAAAAGGCGTCCAGTACGCCGACGAATACGCAGGCGCCGTAAACGCTTGCAACGATGCAGTCAGGACACAGTAATTCCCTCCTCCCCAAATCGAAAACGCCCGGCTTTTTAGCCGGGCGTTTTCGATGCTAGATGCTAACCTTTGAAGGCAAAGCTTAGAAGTGGATGACGCGAACGCGGATCACCTTTTCGAGCTTCGTCAAAGCGTCGATGATGGAATCATCCACAGCCGTTTCGACGTCGATCAGGTTGTAACCGATCTTGCCGTTAGACTTGTTGCTGAAGCTTGCGATGTTGATGTTTGCTGCACCGAAGACCTTCGTGATTTCTGCGATCATGTTCGGAACATCCTGGTTGATCACCACGACACGGCTCTTCACTTCTGCGTGCGGATAGCTGTCGAGCGGCGGGAAGTTCACAGAGTTACGGACAACGCCGAATTCAAGGTAGTCCTTCAATTCTTCCACAGCCATGACTGCGCAGTTTTCTTCCGCTTCTTCTGTCGAAGCACCGAGGTGCGGGAAGATGGAAATCTTTTCGTGCTTCAAGGAACGAGCATCGGCGAAGTCGGTGAGGTAGCCAGCGAGCTTGCCTTCGTCGAGCATCTTGTAAACGGTTTCCATGTTCACGATGCCACCGCGTGCAAAGTTGAGAATCAAAGAGCCCTTGAATGCCGCGAGGTTCTTTTCGTTCAACATGTTTTCAGTCACGCCCTTGATGAACGGAACGTGCACGGTGAGGTAATCCGCCTGGGAAATCACTTCGTCAATCGTCTTCACAACAGTCACGACGTTCGAAAGCTTGTGCATGTTCGCAGCGCTCGGATACGGATCATAAGCGACAACCTTCATGTTCTTCCAACGAGCATAGTTGGAAACGAGAACACCGATCTTGCCGAGGCCGACGACGCCGAGGGTCTTGCCGGCGAGTTCGGTACCGGAGAACATCTTCTTGCCCTTTTCGATCGTCTTTTCGAGAGCCGGATCGTTCGGGTCGAGAGACTTGACCCAAGCTTCTGCTTCGGAAACGTGACGAACAGCCATGCCGAGCACGGTCATCACGAGTTCTGCAACAGCATTTGCATTAGCACCCGGCGTGTTGAACACGCAAACACCCTTCGCGCTAGCCTTGTCGATCGTGATGTTGTTCACACCAGCGCCGGCACGTGCAACAGCCAACAGACCTTCAAAAGAATCCGTATCGACCTGTGCACTGCGGACGAGAATCGCTTCCGGGGATTCCACGGAATCAGAAACTTCGTACTTGTCACTAAAAAGGTCGAGGCCTTTCTTCGAAATGTTGTTCAGAGTTTTAATCTTACGCATTGTGAGTTCCTTTTTATGAAGGTTCGTTAAATAAAACTTTTTAGCCCTCGTTGTACTTGCCGCGAGAACGGATGAGTTCTTCGAGTTCGTCCAGAGCCTTGTCTTCCGGCACGTTGCGCTTGACGCAAGTCTTGCCTTCGAAAAGGTTGATGAATCCCGGAGCGCCGCCGACGTAACCGAAGTCCGCGTCAGCCATTTCGCCTGTTCCGTTCACGATACAGCCCATGACGGCAATCGAGACATTCTGAAGCTTACCCAAGCGAGCTTGGATTTTTCCTAGCACCTGCTGGATGTTGTACAATGTACGGCCACAGCTCGGGCAGCTGATGAATTCCGTTTTGCTGCGACGGACACCTGCAGCCTGTAGAATGTCGAACGCGAGGGCGACTGCAGACATCTGGTCTGCCGGATCTTCAATCACCATGGCGTCTCCGATACCGTCCGAAAGAAGACTGCCGAAATCCGCTGCGGTCTTGAGCTTTTGATCCTCCGAACCGTCGATCTTCTTGTACAGAAGAATCGGGTTCTTTGCGTTCTTCGCTTCCATCGCAGAAACGAGAGCGCGCGTTCCATAGGCGAGATTATCGCCCGTGTACGTCACGAGAGAGCCTGCCGGAACTTCCATGCAGCCCGCAGCAAAGGCGTTGATATCGAACATATCCTTGAAGACGACGATCCCCTGGGAATCGAGGCCCGTAAAGGCGAATTCCGGAGTACGCGGCTTACCACTGATGCTGACCGCACTTACAGCTTCGCCCACGCGAACCATTTCCTTGCCGCCCAATTTGACACCGGAGAAACTCGTCACCGTTGATTCACGACGTTCGTAATGGTACGGATCCTTTTTCCATTCCGGAACCTGGTAATGGAGTTCTTCCTGCGGAATTTCGCAAACGTGAATGAGTTGCTGAGCCACCGGGACTTCTGCCACCGGATCTTCCGTCAGGGAAACGCGAATCGTGTCCGCGAGGCCGTCGATCAAAAGGGCACCAATACCAACCGAGGACTTAAGACGTCCGTCTTCGCCCGCACCCGCTTCCGTCACACCGACGTGGAACGGATACTGCTTAAAGCCTTCCTGCTTGAGTCTTGCGGCGAGCATGCGGTAAGCGCTGATCGCAACGCGAGGAGTCGAAGACTTGAGGCTCACGACAACCTGGTCAAAGTGTTCCGCTTCGCAAACCGCGAGATATTCGATAGCGCTTTCGACCATCCCTTCGACGGTATCGCCGTAGCGGTAAAGCATACGGGCGCCAAGAGAACCGTGGTTCACACCGATGCGGATAGCGCGGCCCAAACGGCGAGCTTCCTGCACAAACGGCGTAAAGGCTTCGAAAACCTTTTCACGGCCTTCTTCAAAATCTTTATCAGCCTGCTTGTCGAGAGTCGCAATACCGGTATCCACAAAGTTACCCGGATTAATGCGCACCTTTTCGACCCACTTCAAGGCTTCGAAGGCGGCCTTCGGCTGAAAATGGATGTCGGCGGAAACAGGAACATTGCATCCTGCCGCACGGATTTTCTGCATCACTTCCTTCAATGCCTGTGCATCGGCAAATGTCGGAGCTGTAATGCGAACGAGTTCGCAGCCCGCATTCGCAAGGGCAAGTGTTTCTTGAACGGTTTTATCGATATCCTTTGGCTTTGTCGTCGTCATCGATTGGACAAGAATCGGAGCTCCTCCACCGATTAGGGCATCACCTACACGGACTTGGACAGTTTCTCTACGAACCGGAGAAAAACGGTTCGGAACATAAGGAAAATCAAAAGTTTCAGGCATGATTCAAATATAGCTAAATCCAGAACGCAGAACGGCCATTCTGCAGTTTCACACCCTTACAAGTCCGCTCCACAGCACACATACATGCCCCTAAAGCGCACAAAATCGTCCCGTTCCACGTAATGCGACTTTTGGCTAAAGGACCAGTCCCTCGGAAACAATCAAAAATGCATCACCACCCCAAAGTACCCCGGAGACGCAGCCACTTTCACACGGGAAGATTCATGCAATTTCAAAACCAGAAAACTCGAAGCCGACCCCACCAAGGCTCCCACGATAACATCCGTCGGAAAATGCTTACCCGCCGCAATCCGCATCACACCGACAGCCGTTGCAGCGACCAAGGTTCCACCCCAAACAAGCGGCACATATGCGGAATTCGGATACTTTTCCATAAACCAAAGACTGCTAAAAACCGCAACCGAAAACGCGGTGCCCGTATGCCCGGAATAAAACGATCCCCAGGACTCTCCACGGCTTCTGTCCGCCTTGGAACGGTAAATTTCCGGACGTCCCCAAAGGCGCATGCTGCGCACGATCAAATTCAAACTGCTCTGCCACAAGGTGATTTCGGCGGCGGTCAAAAAGAAGGTCATCGCTTCACGCGTCGAAGAATTACCCAAGGCGAGTTCCACCGATTCAAATCCGAGCGGAAAAGCGATGAGCGCATAAAGGCTCCAATCGCTGAGATAATCAAAGCTAGGATGGTACGTTCCCGCAAAAGGCCTGTCCCACGGCAAGAGTTCATCCTTGGAAGGCTCTCCCGACCGCGGCTCCATTTGCGAATACGTGTACTGCGAAAGCACATAAGTGGCAACGCCCAATGTGAGAATCGGAGCGTCTACTGTCCACGACAGCGCATAGGGAGACTCTTCCGCCATGGCTTTCGTCCCTAGTGCCGCAGACAAAATCCATGCAAAAAAGAGCATACAAGCATTAAACTTCATTGTAAAAAAGATAAATTTTATTTTATGCAAGAGAAAAACGAAAATCTGGAGCCGCTCAAGCCGAACCTGGATCTTTTCAACGCGATTTCCGACGAAACGCGTCTCAAGATTCTGATGATCCTCTCGCATTCGGAATTTACGGTGAACGAACTCAAGGAAGTTCTCGACATTCACCAGTCGAATGCCAGCCGCCATTTGTCCAAGCTTTCCGCCTGCGGACTTTTGAAGGACCGCCGCGAAGGGACAAAGGCTTTTTACGGTCTTTCGGACGACCTTTACATGAGCAGTAGACTTTACGATATGATTTCCAAGGCTTGGGAACAGCTTCCCGACTTGGCTGTTGTCGAAAGCAAGGTCGAAGAACTCCTGGTTTCACGTCGCAACAATTACTCGGCCAAATTCCACAAGCTTTCCGAAGCCGGTGGAAGCCTCCGCGCCCAGATTTCGCTTTTTGCCCATTTGATGGTCCAATTCGACCATGCAATCGACATCGGATGCGGCGAAGGCGGCGATCTGAGCTTTATGCTTGCCGGACGTTGCAAAAAGGTGACCGCGATCGACATCAGCGAATCGAGCGTCAAAGGCGTGAACGAAATGGCCCGAAACCGCGGATTTTCAAATATCAAAGCTCTTTGCGCCGACATGCGAAAGATTCCCCTGCCAACGGGATGTGCAGACCTCGTTTTGATGAGCCAGGTTCTGCATCACGCCCCGAGCCCTCAGGAAGCCTTGGCCGAAGCCATCCGACTCTTAAAACCGGGCGCCACTCTTGCTCTGCTCGACCTCGCCGAACATCACGAAGAAGAGCTCCGCGAAACCCACGGGCACCTCTGGCTCGGTTTCAGCGAAGAACGCATCCGCTTCCTTTTGCAGAACCAACCCTGTGAAATCGTAGAAACGGAAATCATCCAAAGCGAAATTTCCGAAGAGAAAAAGCTCCCCGCTATCTGCATTATCGTGAAAAAAATCGGATAGATCGCTTTCTTTTTTGGCATTTATTTAGTAAATTGAACATGTAATCAAGGAGTCATCTATGGGAAAAATCATCAAAGTTTTGGGCATTGTTGTGGTATTCTTGCTTTCTCTATTCTCGATTTACCACATTATCCAGTCCCGCGCACTCGATGAAAATGCAGCCGATTAAAGCAGTTTCATTAAATCATTTGCAACACCGCACCTCACAAGATGCGGTGTTTTTTTTACCTTGCGAAATATGCAAAAAGATACACTGAAAAAATTCGGAGCCTATGCCGGTATCGGCATCGCCTTCTTCATTCTTCTTCTCTTTGTTTTCCGCGCATTCGTTTTTGATTCGAATACGCTGATGTTGAATTCCGACCAGTTAAACGGTATTGGCAGTAAAGTGGTCCGCGCCCAAAGCCTTGTGCTTTCGGAATGGGACGACAGCCGCCTCGGCGGCGTTCCGACAATCGACGCCTTGTTCGGCGACGCTTACCATCCGCTCGTGCTGGTGGAATTTTTGATGGACCCGGCCCGGGCCGTGGGCTTCAAGTTTATTCTCATCGTCTGGGTCGCCTTCCTTTCAGCGCTCGCCCTTGCAAAGTCTTTAACGGGGAGCCTTGCCTGGGGAACCCTGTTCGGATTTTTGTACGCCTTCTCGCCGCAGTACTTTAGCTACGTCTATGGCGGTCACGACGGTAAGATGATGGTCTTTGCCGTCGCGCCTCTCGCGATTCTCGCTATCCGCAAGATTATTCGAGAGGGCAGTATCGGCTACTTTGCGATCTTTGTGCTTTCCGTCGTCTGGATGATTCTCGGTTCGCACTTACAGCTCACCTACCTGTTCCTCTGGGGTGCAGGCTTTTATGCGCTTTTTGAAATGTTCGCTCTTTCGGCCAGTTGGAAGACCCGTTCGCTGCGCCTGGGTGTAACCGCCGGAGCATTGACTATTGCGCTTGGAATTTCCGCCTTCCAGATCATTCCGCCGTACCTTTACACGACCACGGAATCGGTCCGCGGCACGGGCGAAAAGACGAACTACGGCCACGCGAGTAGCTGGTCTATGCACCAGGAAGAACTCGCCGGCATGCTCATTCCGGGCTTTATCGGCGCAGACGTTTACGAACAGAAGCAAGGTGCTGCGGGCCTTGAGCTTTCGGGCAGCTCGCTCATCAGCATTCCCTACGCCGATATGCAAAAGGCGCACATCCAAAGTTCGCCGTTCTACTGGGGGCATAATCCGTTCAAGTTGAACCACGACAGCGCCGGTATCGTTCTCACGTTCCTCGCCTTCCTTGGACTTTTTGTGCGCAAAAGCCGCCGCGCGGCCGCCTTCTGGTTTGTCGGTGCAGCGGTCGCACTTTCCTATGCGATGGGGGTTCATTCCCCGCTCTTTAAGCTTTGGTTTACGATTATTCCAGGCATGAAGAGCTTCCGCGCTCCGAGCATGGCTATGTTCTGGCTCCCGCTGCTTATGACGATGATGGCAGCCCCAGTAGTGACTTCCCTCAAGAATGCAGCCAACCGCCGAGCTCTCAAGGCGGGCTTTGTGATGTTTATCGTTCTTCTTGCAATCGTTTGCGCGTCCCGTTTTGCGTGGACTTCGGTGCTCGGCATTCCGGGATTTTCGATTTCGATCGTTTACGGCTTAGCCTTTATCGCCGTTTTGAACATTTTGGACCGCAATGTTCCATTTCAGGTTCAGGAATTTGCCAATGCGTTTAAGCTTAAATTCCAAGGTTCTTCCAAGCTTGAAATCGGTGCTATCTTTGCACCTTTCCTGCTCACAGGATGCTTCTTTCTTTCGAACCAGAACCTTCTTTCGGACCCGGTGACTTCGGGCTACTTCAAGGCTTTGAACGAAACCGTGATGAACTTCACCGCCGCAACGATCATTCCGAGCTTTGTCCTCACGCTCATCGCGACTGTCACCGTCTTCTTCGTTTTGAGTTCCAAGCTCGACGGTCTGAAAAAAGCGGCTATCGTCGGAGTGGTGGCTGCGATTGAACTTTACACGATCAACGGAGCCTTCATTCAGAATGAGGATTACAACAAATACGTGCAGCCAAAGAATCCGATCGTACAGAGCATCCACGCAGAACACCCGGATTCGCTGAACCGCCCACGCGTCCTTTCGCTGTCCCGCAGCGAGGCTTTGAGCGGTAACGCTTTCCCGCTTTACGGCATGCGAAACGCAGACGGTTTCCACGACAACGAACTGGCGAGTTACCGTCTTTTCCGTGGCGGTCAGGGCAACGAAAATTACATGTACAACATCAACCAGGTCGCGCAGGGTCAGGCGGAAAATGCTTTCCTCGATCTGATGAATATTGGGGATGTAATCTTCGACACCCGCGCCGGAACCCAATACATTCCGTTCAAAAATCACCATAGTGACGGACATCTTTACGGTCACTACGTCGTCATGAGCGATTCCCAGGCGGTCAAGGCTCTCCGCGAAGGCTTCGATTACAAGAAAACGCTCATCCTTTCCGAAAAACCGTCCGAAAGCTTTACGCAGTCCGCTTCCGTGAACGGCAATGCGAAAATCACCGCAAAGCCGAAGATGGATGACATCACCTACCAGGTTTCTTCCGATAAGCCTGCCTTCCTGCTTTCTTCGGGTAACTTCCACCGCTACTGGAAGGCGACCGTCAACGGAAAGCCGGCCAAGGTTTACAAGGCATTCGGAACGCTCCGCGCTGTCGCCGTGCCTCAAGGAACTTCGACGGTTCGCCTCGAATACAAGTCCGATGCCGTCCGCGGATCGCTTATGCTTGGCCTTGTCGCCTGCATCGTCTTCGTCTGTTCGATTGCTGTCGCAGTCGTTTTGAAGAAGCGTTCGGCAAAGGCTGCAAAGGTTAGCGCATAAAAGCGGTTTCCAAGCTTTCAAAAAAGGCCCGCATCTGCGGGTCTTTTTGATGTCTTTAAGTTCTCGGAATCTGTCTAGAAGCTTTTTACTTTACCGTAATCTCCGGCGAAGTCGCATTCAAAAGGTAGTTCCATTCTTCACGGATCCGTTCATATTCCGAGGGGTCTGCGTAAATGGCGTAAGTCATCCACTTGTAACCGTTCTTGACCTTTTCAAAGTTCACGTATTCCGTTTCACGGCCCAAGTTCGGCGCATCGGCGACCGTCACATTTCCACTGTCGGCGGTCACTTCCAAGACGCTTTCAAATTCCGTCTCGTGCGGCATGCGAATCGGCAAATGACGCGTGCGAACCTTCGGCAAGTACATAATCGCACGTTCCCAAATATTCGGGAAGCGGCCCTTGCTGCCGTCAGAACTCTTGCCGAAGTAATTCTTGGAAGAGAATGTAATCACAAGCTTCAAAGGCTTATCAAAATCCGTTACGTTTTCCGCACGAACGCGAGAAATAGAAACATCCGGAACGCCTTGTGCCAATAGGTCCGCAATCAAGCGTTCCGTTTCCTTCGCATCACGACCGTAAAGCTGATTGCGAAGCGTGCTTGCAAACTTGCCCGTCATGCTCAAGGAATCGCGGAATTCCGCAGTACCATCCGCAGCAATGTGCAAGCGGTGACCGAGGAACACCTGATGTTCCTTTGCGTCTTCAAGAACCGGCGTAATCGCCACATGGCTCGAATCGCCGTCGATAACCAAGGCGACTTTTCCTTCCATATCAAGAGGAACCGGACGATCGTTACCGCCCTTATCGGACGGATCCACCCACATCTCCGGATAATTTTCACCCTTCGGAATATAGAGCATCATGTGGTTAAACTGCTGAATAGACGGAAGCGTTTCAAAACCCGGATCCGTTAAATGAATCGCGACGAGCTTACTTGGAACGCCGATCGCATTCAGCATTTCCTTTAAAAGAAGGCTCTGATCCTTGCAATCGCCACGGCGTTCGCGGAGCGTCGTTTCCGCAACCTGCGGAATCAAGGAGTGTCCACCAAAGCGCACATCGCGGTAGCGGATGTTTTCACGCACATAGCGCACTTCCGCAAGAACCGCTTCCTTGCCCAAGCGATTTCCCTTGACTTCAAAAGCCTTTTCACGCACCGGAATCGCATTTTTGAACTGATGGCGAATCAGGTTTTCATATTCACGTCCGACATCCTGCCACGTCCGCTTTCCGGTCAGCTGGAATCCTGCACCGTAGTCACGATACACAGGCATGTAAGGTTCACGACGGATTACGACAGGATCTTCAATCGACCACTCTTCGCCATCCGCTTCCGGCTTGCTCGAAAGCGGTCCATATTCTTCCGTCACAAAGCGAGACGTATCCGCATAGATTTTAAACGAATTCTTTTGCACAGGCACTTCTTCGGAAGCTTCAAAGCTCACAAAAGGAATCACGCCGTAATTCGCAAGGCTCGTACGGGAAATTTGCACATACACAAAATCGCCCGGAGCAAGCTTTTCGAGTGGAAAATGCGCCGTCTGCATTTCATTATCAAGGCCCAGTTCTGTCGCATAGGTAATGTAGGCGCCCTTGAGCGACATTTTCGCCTTGAGCGTCATCGTCGAATCGTAGATTTCGAGCGCATTCACAAAAATGCGGTCATAGCCCGGCAAAAAGTCGAACGCCAGTTCCGAATAAAGGCCCACGCCGCGCATGTCGAGAATTTCCACAAGCTTTTGTTGCGTTCGCGTCCAAGCTTTGTTCTTGTCGGCACGCAGCGCTTCGCGGGAATAATGCACCACCGCCGGGAAGCCGTCCTTTTTCGCCTTGACCGCAAAATCCTTGTTCACCAAGGCCGCGAGCGCAATCGGTCGCATTTCCACCGGATCGATCTTCTTTTGGAGCGTCCGGTTATCCGCCTTGCCGAGGAACGCCTTTGCCGCCGAAAGGAAGCTCTTGATATCTTCATCATCCGGGTGCATCACAAGGGCATGCGACAAGGATTTTTCTGCCTGCACATAATTGCGGGAATAGAACTGTACCTTACCGCGCATTGTCCACACGCGATAATCCGAAGAGCCGAGCGGCAAAACTTCTTCGCTCACCGCAAGCGCTTCCGGATAACGACCGAGGAACACCAACGCATCCATCAAAGTGAGTCCCAAGTCCACCGTCATCCCGAACCGTTTTTTGGTCGTGTAAAGCACCTCCACCGCTTCCGCATAACGGTCCATACCCATATAAGTTTTCGCAAGATAAACGCCCAAACGCGAAGACGGCTGCTTGTCGTACAGGTTCTGCACCACCACCAAGGACTGCGTGCGCTGACCGAGCCCCCAAAGCGCATCTGAAAGATTGATTACATATTCCGGATGGTTCGGCGTATAACGCAAAGCCATTTCTGCATACTTGCGTGCTTCGCCAAAATCCATCATCTCTTCATACATTTCACCGAGGATCGAAAGCAGGCGCCCGCTCTTACGCACCAAATCCATTTCACTCAAGAAATGATTCACACCCGGTCCATACAGTTCCTTCATCTGATAGATAAATCCGCAGTTGATCAAATACAGCGGTTCCAACGGATCCATCTTGTTCGCCTTTTCAAAGTACGAAAGCGCGACAAGCGGCTGATTTTCCGCAAGGCGCAAAAGGCCCACCTGGTTCACGACCGCCGCCTGGAAACGCAGAACCTTTTCATCGGTCACAGTCTTCGGCTTTTCGAGAAGGGTCACACCGTCGATTGCACGTTCCAAAACCTTCGCATACTTTTTATAAAGAATTCCCTGAGCCCAGCCCGCCACGAGAATGCCGCGACCGTTGTCCCAGAAATAACGTCCCGAATATTTAAAATCGTAACCGTCGATCACTCGGGTACAGGTAAAATTCTGCGAAAACTGGTTCGCATTTCCACCGCGAACGCGCACCACATCCAAATTCGGATCTTCTGGATCAAGACCCAAACGGATCAAAAGCACTTTGAACAAATCCTGCGCGCTGACTTCATTCGGGTCGATAATCGTTCCATATACAAAAAAAGCCGTTTCTTCTTTCATGTTCGCAAGGACAAGATCCGGATCGCCGTTTTGCGCTGCGACACTCGCCCAGTTATGCCACAGAGAATCTTCCACATGGAACTTGTAGCCAAGAGCCGAAGACTCATAATCCGTCACCACGTCCTTCGAAATTTCCTGTTCCTTCGAAGTTTTCTTGAGCTCTTCCGAAAGGGAAAAGCCCGCAAAGAATTCCCGCCATTCCTTTTTGAATTCCGCACGCGGCGAAACGGAATCCACTGTCGAAAGCGTTAAAAAGAAAACGTGATTTCCCGATGCCGCCACAAAGCCGTCTGCAGCAAGAGATGCTTCTGCCGAAGATCCCGCCGTTTCAAAGAAAGCGCCGGTCATGCCGACTTCTTCCGCGGGCGATACCGCCGTATATTCCGCTTTGCGGTACGAAAGCCCCCGGCCTTGCATTTCGGCACGGGCACGGTCCATCACATTCGGAGATTCCCCGGTCGAAAGGATAATCGTCTGAATTTCGGCGCGTCGTCCTGTCTGCGGATTAAAAAATTCGAGCGGAGCTGTTTCATCGCTCGGATCGCTCACCAGGTCCCAATCGGCGCTCGGCGTCTTGAACAGAAAACCGTTCGTTTTAAATTCACGCATCTTGGCCGTCGCCGAGACCTCCGGTTCAAATTCAGCACTTTGAATCGGATCGCCTTTCGAATAGCCTCGATTCGATGTTCCCGAAGACTGCTTCGACGGAGCAGAACCGTACTGCGGGTCCGTTTTCAGGGGAATATCGCTTCCAGCGCAAGAAACGAGTAGAAAAATCCCAAATAAGGAAGTACAAAGGCGACTGCAAGATTTAAAAAGAGTATGCTTCATCACACTAGAATATAGAATTTACGATTATACGGTCTCCTTTTTCTTCAAATGTATCTTCCCAAAAGTCAATCACTTACCACCATCGGGAACCTAGGATACCGGTTGAGCACTCCTTTTTTCCAATTATCCTACACAAAAAAAAAGGAATTTTATATCTTTTGAACTAGAAACGCCCCACTGTAAAAAGTGGTTAGCAATTTCACAACAAAAAAAAGAAGGATCCTAAAATGGCTCTCAAACTCGGTATTAATGGTTTCGGTCGCATCGGCCGTATGGTCTTCCGCGCTGCTGTGGAAAACTTCTCCAAGGACATTACTGTTGTCGGTATCAACGACCTCCTCGACGCTGACTACCTCGCATACATGCTGAAGTATGACTCCGTCCACGGTGCTTTCAACCACGACATCAAGGTCGAAGGCAACTTCCTCATCGTCGACGGCAACAAGATCCAGATCTTCGCTGAAAAGGATCCGTCCGCTATCACTTGGGGCGCTCTCGATGTAGACGTCGTTGTGGAATCCACTGGCTTCTTCCTCACTGAAGAACTCGCTTCTGCTCACCTCAAGGCTGGTGCTAAGAAGGTCATCATGTCTGCTCCGTCCAAGGATGCAACTCCGATGTTCGTCTATGGTGTTAACCACAAGACCTACGCTGGCCAGAAGATCATCTCCAACGCTTCCTGCACCACCAACTGCCTCGCTCCGATCTCCAAGGTTCTCGACGAAAAGTTCGGCATCGTCCGTGGCCTCATGACCACCGTTCACGCTGCAACTGCTACTCAGAAGACCGTTGACGGCCCGTCCAAGAAGGACTGGCGCGGTGGCCGTGGCATCCTCGAAAACATCATCCCGTCTTCTACGGGTGCTGCTAAGGCCGTGGGTAAGGTTCTC
>NZ_JALFIA010000055.1:0-127520 GCF_022776125.1 Hallerella sp.
TGTTACCGATGTTAATACCAAAGCCCATACTCTGCTGGATGGTAGCCGCATTCGGAAGAGCCCACGCCTGAGCGGCAAGAGCCGTTGCAGCCATCAACGGAATCAAGTTTCTCATAGACCAACCTCTATATATAGTGACAGCCTAAATCTAAATTTCTATGCGTCCAAACACCCGAATGTAAACTTTTGTTAATTGCAAAATCTTTTGCAATTTAGTTAGATCACTCCATTCGCTTCCATTTTAGCGATTTTCCCGCAAAAAGGGGAACAGCACCATCTACAATCTCCGGAACCGTCCACGGGTCTTCGACATAGACGACCTTTTTTGTCTGTCGCGGAATCCGGTAAAAATCCGCACCAAAAGCGCCGATAAAGTTCGAAAGTTTGTCGAGTTCACCGGCTTCTTCAAAAATCTGGATCAAAGCTGGGACGGCGACCGGAGCCGTATAGACGCCTGCCGCACCACAGCAACATTCCTTTTTGCTCTGAGCGTGAGGTGCCGAATCCGAGCCGAAGAAGAACTTCGGATTTCCGCTGAACGCCGCTTTTCGAAGCGCTTCGCGGTCTTCCGGGCGTTTAGGCGTCGGCTTGCAAAAGTGATGCGGCTGAAGGGAACCGCCGATGATATCGTCCAAGGTGTGCAACAGATGGTGCACCGTGATCGTCGCCGCCACGTTCTGCGGCAAGCGAAGGACCGCTTCCACGGAAGCCTTGGTCGAAAGATGTTCAAAAACGATGCGCAGTTTCGGAAAATGTTCTGCCAGGTATTCCACGCGGCGGATAAATTCCTTTTCGCGGTCGAGGCAGAAAGCGGTCGGTTCTTCACCGTGAATGCACAGCACCAGTCCGAGTTTTTCCATTTCGGCGACGACAGGGAGAATGGACTCGAAGTCCGAGACGCCGTCTTCGCTGTTCGTGGTGACGCCCGCCGGATAATACTTTCCGGCAACGGCACCCGCTTCTTTCATCTGCTTTAGATCTTCCGGGGTGAATTTCGCATTCAGTTTGAACGTCAAAAGCAAATCGAGGCCCGGAGCGGCCTTCTGAATCTGGGATCGGTAATCCTGAATTTGTGCAGCACTTGTAATCGGCGGAACCGTATTCGGCATCACGAGAATGCGGCCAAATTCCTTCGCAATGGACTTTGCATAGTTTTCAAGCAACACGCCTTGGCGAAGGTGTACATGGAAATCATCGGGTAACGGAAGTTCTAACTTTTTCATCACAAAAGAAAATAGCATTTTTAATATATATTAAGGTCATGATTCCCCTCCGCAAACTTCTCGTTCCCCTGTCTTCCATCGCCGTTCTCTGTTCTTGCAGCGTAGAATTTGATACCCGCGGAGCCGAACGCCTGCAGTTCAGCTACACAAATCCGCCCAACATCAAAACGGACTATGAAGTTCTCCTGGGAAATCTCGAAGCGAAAAAGTATCAAGACATTCACGGGCCAGTTAAACACATTTCCCAAAAGAACTACGTCATCGCCAAAGACGCCGACGGCAATCTACTCGAGCCCCATTTTTCGGGAACCGTCGAAATCCACCACCTGCCGACAGGCGAAATGGCAGATTTCGCAAGCTATGACAGCACAGGCAGCTTAACGAGCCTTGCCCAAGTGATTCACAAGGCAAACCGTCGCGAAATCTACGTCCACGTTTTTGATTCAAACCGAGACTACGTTTACTTCCTCGGAAACGACAACCGCATTGTCGAAGAAACGGGAACGCCTTTCTACCGTCAAAGCCCGGTCGACCATTCCTGGAATTCCGCAGACGGGCATCTCTCCTGGGAAGAAAACAGCAAGCATCAGATTATAGCCGCCTCGGGCAACACGCCGAGCGTCCAGTTCCGCCATCTGTACGAATATGGCGAAAACGACTCCCTTGTCCGCATTGTCGCTATGGATGCAAACGGCAAAAAAATCGGATCGATCAAACGGGAATTTCAAGATTCCCTGTTAAAGAAAGTGGAATTCCGATTTGATGAGCGTCTGTTCTACCCCGATCTTTTGAATTATACCGAAACGTACCAGTACGACTCCAAAGGCCGTTTAACGCATCTCATCACCAAACATTCCAAAGCCTGGTCCCCCAAGAACGACACCGTCCTTTATGTTTACCGCGACAGTGCCGACATTTCGGAACGTACCGTTTACCGCCACGGCGAAAAGGAATCCCGCACCGTTTACGACTCCCACGGAAACGCCGTCCTGATCGAAACACACGGATCCTTTGTGTATGAAGGCGCTGACGGTACCGCAGAATCCTACGATGTTGAACGCCTTGTCCGCAAAATCGAATATTACGAGTCGCCCACAAAAAAGGATTCCACGGCAACGGACTCCGTGGCACAGGTGCCCCAGGAAAAGCAGGACTTCATTTCTCTTTCCGCAGACGAATTCTTCCGCGAAACCAAAGACTCTTCCGTTTATTACTGCATTCCTTCCAAGGGTCGCATTTTCTGCCGTACCTTGAACAAAGTTCCGGGAACGCTCTTTTTAAACTTTATCGAAAGCATCACCTATAAAAATACAAGCGAAGTCTTCCTCAAAAAGAATGCGGCAAAGCCGACAAGTCCACGCCTTGTTTCGGGCGGTAAATGCGCTTTGGTTTTGAACACGAGCGTAGAAGACAACGGGATTCTCTTTACCAATTCCCTCGTAAAGATGAAGCGGAATCCCTACTCGCAATTCTTTGGAGATACACTTTCGTTCTCCACCCAAAAATTCCCCTGCAAATTGAAATAAGAAACCCCAAAAATCAGTCGTCGATTTCGACAACCTTTCGGCTATTGGTAGAACCCATCGCGACGCGGACCGCGCTTTTAGGCTTTTTGAAATATTCTGCGATGACTTTACAGACGGCTTCGTTCGCCTTGCCTTCAACGGGAGGCGCTTTCACGTCAACTTTGTAGGAGCCGTCGGGTTGCGGAACAACACCTTCGCGTTTGCTCCGAGCATGGACTTTAATTTGGATCTTCATTCCGGAAATTCCGGAGCCTGTTCCTTTTCCATCGCGGCAAGCAGGTCGGACTGGCTCTTGATCATAGCGCGGATGCGGATAAAGTAATTGGTGCGAAGCTGCTTCAGCTGTTCGATTTCAGAGCGGAGATCTTCGGCTTCGCGCTTCGTGTTTTCCACTTCGTGCTGGGCGCGGGTCTTTGCTTCGGCAACAATTAGTTCGCCTTCCTTTTCGGCATTGCGCTTGATCTCTTCCATCGTGCGCTGCATTGTGACCGCCGCATCCTGAATCGTCTTTTCGATTTGCTTGTAATAGTTCACACGTTCTTCTGCAATTTTCAAACGTTCCGTGAGCTCGGTACGGTTACGACCGGATTCTTCAAAAGCCTTGGCTGCCGTTTCGAGAAAAGCCTTGACCTCTTCCGGGTCAAAACCGCCAAAGCGTTTGGTGTGGAAAGTCTGGTTGCGGATGTCGAGCGGCGTGAGTTCCATGAAATAAACCTCTGATTACCCATAATATAGGATTTAAATTTTAGGCGGAATGTGGAGTGAGATAAAAACCATCCCTAAAACCGAACAACCGCATTTACTCCGCCACGCTTTTCGATAAAATTGAGTTCGGGGAAAATCATCAATTGCAGCGCACTGGATGCGCCACCGCGCTTTCGCAGCTTATAACGATCGAGCGCAGCTTGGTATTCATCGCGCTTATTGGCATGTCCTTTGTGGACAATATACTTGTAAGTGTTGTACGAAAGAACAGGAATACCCACGCCAAGAAAAGGGATGGAAATTAATAGGCTTAAAGATCCTAAAACATTCCCGGCAACATTCTCGTAAGGATCGTTTGAATTGTACAATATGGCGTATAGTCCAAACCCGACAAGAGCCCCCCCCACAACGGTCAAACTCCCCCCTGCAATCATTCCAATCACATTTGGCCTGGAGTACGCCTGGTAGTTTTCTTCCGCAATCAAGTCATAATATATCTTGGCGCTATCGATCGTTGATTGAGGCGAAGTAATCTCGTGACCAAAACTGAAATTATATGAAACGGCAAAAAAGAATGCGACTATAATTTTCTTTAAATTCATTGCTCTAGCTTCCCGTCCAACATCTTTTCAATTGTTATAATTCCTCCATGCTTTGTTTTAACGGTTATATCCATTGAAAAATCACGAAGTTCAATCGAATATTTTATTGATGTTGTCCCTAAAATCTGGGCATATAAAGCTGTATCTTGCATACCCGAAATTTAAGTAAATCACGCCAAGAGAGGGTTCAATTTACCCACACATATTCGGGAAGAGATTACAAATTTAGCGGATTCCAAACTTTTCGTCGATGAAAGACGATTTCAAACAAGTTAAATTTTAGCCCCGATCTCTTCCAGAATAGCACAAAGGACTCTTCTGGCTTCGGGTTGGATATTTGCCGGAACAATTTCCTTTCTCCAGTTTTCAAGACATTGTTCCGAAGGCATTTCCAAATCAAGCATATAGCGTGGACTATGTGTAATCGCCACATCTGCCCTTGTTCTTGATGTGTCTGAAAAAATGGTCGCTCCCCAAAAACCGCCTATTCAAACCGCAACGCTTCGATGGGGTCGAGCCGAGAGGCTTTTCTCGCCGGATACCAGCCGAAGAAAACGCCCGTGGCAAAGCAAACGCCAAAGCTTACCACGACGCTCGAAAGGGTAATGCTCATCGGCCAGTTCAAGAAGAGCTTCACCCCGGTCGTCGCAAGCACGCCGAGCAAAATACCCACCAGGCCGCCAAGAAGACTAATCATCACCGATTCAAAAAGGAACTGCAATAGGATATCCCGACCGCGTGCACCAATCGCCATACGAAGGCCGATTTCGCGGGTGCGCTCCGTCACCGAAACATACATGATGTTCATAATGCCGATACCGCCCACGAGAAGGCTAATTCCGGCGATTGCCGTCAGCACAAGCGAAAGCAAATCCGAAGTGCTCGTAATCATTTCGATCATTTCTTCCTGCGTGCGTACGCGGAACGGATCCCTCGGTTCTTTCCACGAACGACGTTCCTTGAGAATTTTCATGATCTCTTCGCTTGCAAGGCTCGCATAGCCTTCGCCGATCGAGTTCGCGTAGATAGTGCGAATGTTCGTCGTCGCATTAAAGCGTTTCATCACCGTCTGGTACGGAGTAAAGATGACTTCATCCTGGTCCTGCCCGAAGTCGCTCGAACCTTTTGCCTTTAACGTGCCTATCACTTTGAGCGGAATGTTTTTATAACGGATCGTTTTGCCAATCGGGTCCGTATCCGGGAAAAGCGTCGATACAACCGTCTGCCCGATGACGCAAACCTTTGCCATGCGATCCGCCTTGTCGTCAAACATCACACCCTGATCGATTTCATAATTGCGAATCTTCAAATAATCGGAGCTGATGCCCGAAAGCGAAACGGCTTCATTCTTGTTGCCGACAATCGCTTGCCCGCTCGCTGTCACCATCGGAGAAACCCCGTTGATGTACTGCGCCTTTTCACGAAGCGCAATCACGTCCGCTTCTTCAAGCGTCACGGTCGAAGAGTTCGCATCGAGCTGTACACCGCCACGGAAAGAAGAACTAGGCATAATCGTAATCGCATTCGTTCCCGTCGCCGTGATCTTTGACTTGATCGACTGTTTGGAACCTTCGCCCATCGCAACCATCGTAATGACCGCCGCGACTCCAATCACAATACCGAGCACCGAAAGGAAAGTGCGCATGCGATTGCGGAGTAATGCGCGGAATGCAATTTTGATGAGGGTGAAAGGACTCATACGGACTCATCCTCATCGTCAAAAGTTTCCGGAGGCGGAAGCGCCATAAAGGCTTCATGCGCATTCTGGACATCTCCATTCGGCGTATCGCGCTTGATCTGTCCATCGCGTAAAACGATTGTGCGGCTGCTGAAAGTCGCAATGTCCGGTTCGTGCGTCACAAAGACGATCGTCTTTCCACGGGAATTCAGCTCCTGAAAAATTTCCATGATTTCATAGCTTGTACGCGTATCCAAGTTTCCTGTCGCTTCATCGGCAAGAAGGATCACCGGGTCGTTCACCAGGGCGCGCGCAATCGCGACTCTCTGCTGCTGACCGCCCGAAAGCTGATTTGGCAAATGGTTCATACGCGATTCGAGGCCGACACGTTTTAACGCTTCGACAGCGCGGTCGTGACGTTCGGACGCAGAAATTTTGGAATTGTAAAGGAGCGGGAGTTCAACATTTTCAATCGCCGTGGTGCGGGCGAGAAGATTGTAGCTCTGAAAAACAAATCCGAGCTTACGGCTTCGAATACGCGCCAAAGCATCGGACTTGAGTTTTTCAATATGGTTCCCGTCGAGAATGTATTCGCCAGAAGTCGGCTTGTCCATGCATCCCAAAATGTTCAGCATGGTACTTTTTCCCGAACCGCTCGTTCCCATGATCGTCAAAAATTCTCCCGAGTATACATCAAAGCTCACGCCCCGCAGAGCGTGAACCGTTTCGTCGCCCATTTTAAAATCACGACGGAGATGCTGAATCGAGAGAATCGGATCGTTCATAGCTTCCTATTGTCTGCCTTATAGGTTAGATGCTTCAGAACGCAGCCGGTTGCATCGAAATTAAAGTTTCTTCACGACGAAGAGATGGCCCGGAGCCTTATTCGGATCGAGACGCACAAAATTCTGCGAACCGCGCCAAACATAGGATTCATCCGTAATCAAATCCTTCACAAAGAAGAATGCGTCTTCCGCAAGGCCGAGCTTCGACATATTCAAAGCGATTGTGCCTTCCTGCGGATTATGCATGTCCATATTCGCTACGCAAAGAATCGTATCGTCATCCTTCTTCTTCGAGTACACCATCAAATTGGAATTTTCCGCATAGTGGAATTCCAAGTTATCGTATTCCTGAAGAGCCGGGTGATTGAGCTTTGCCATATTCACGCGACGGACAAAGTCGTGGATGTTCACCGGGGAATCCCAGTGGTGCACCTTGTACTGGTACTTTTCACTGTCCCAAAGTTCTTCCTTGACCGGAGAGGCGACATTTTCGCATAGTTCATAACCGTTGTACATACCGGTCAAGCTCGAAAGCGTACCGGCGAGGAAGTAACGCTGCTTGAACTGTGCCGGGCCCTGGCTGGCCAAGTACTTCGGGAAAATATCCGGAGTCGTCGGAAAGAGAATGCCGCGCATGTATTCTTTGGCATTGCTCTGGGTGAGTTCCTTGAAGTATTCTTCAAATTCCCACTTCTGTTCACGCCATGCGAAGTACGTATAGCTCATATCGAAGCCGGCTTTCGCCAAACGGTGCATCATCTTCGGACGGGTAAAGGCTTCTGCAAGGAACACGAGTTCCGGGCGCTTTTCCTTGACTTCGCGCACGAGCCATTCCCAGAACGGGAACGGTTTCGTATGCGGGTTGTCGATACGGAAAATTTCGATTCCCTTGTCGGCCCAGAAAAGAATGATGTCGCGAATCTCTTTCCAGAGAGCCTTGTAATTCCTGTTGTAGTAATCAAACGGATAAATGTCTTCGTACTTCTTCGGCGGGTTTTCGGCAAACTTGATCGATCCGTCCGGTTCGTGGTAGAACCATTCCTGATGCTTCTTCGCATACGGATGGTCCGGGGAACAGTTGAGAGCGATATCGAGAGCGAGGCGAAGTCCCTTGGAACGGGCGGCCTTGGCGAAGTGTTCGAAGTCCTTCATCGTGCCGAGTTCCGGGTCCACGTCGAAGTGGCCGCCGAACTTGTTGCCGACTGCATACGGGCAGCCCGGTTCAAGCGGTTTGCCGTTCTTGTCGACCTTCGCGTGCAGGGCGTTGTTTGCGCCTTTACGGTTCGTGATTCCGATTGGATGAATCGGGACGAGATAGACCGTATCGAATCCGAGGTCGCGGATATAATCCAAGCGAGCTTCGCAATCCTTGAAGGTAGCGCTCTTCGTCGGATCGTTACCCTGGCTCTTCGGCCACATTTCGTACCACGTACCAGTGCGAGCGTAAACCGGATCCACGCGGAGTTCGTAGACCGGGCTTTCTGTCGGAACGTCTTCCGGGGAAATGGTCCAGGCGATGATCTTGTAATCGTAATAGCCGATGCTATTAACAACAAATTCACCTTCCCACATGTCGTTATCGACAAAATGCATCGGAACTTTACGCCAACGCCGTTCCGAGCGGTGCTTATACACAATCGCCGCATCGTACTTTTCATGGCTATGACGGAAGATGTCCGCCGTAATTTTTACCGTGTCGCCCGGTTCACGCTTCAACGCGAAGCGGCCCGCATCCACGGAAGGTTGAATGTTTTCGATAACGAGATTGTCTTTTTTCGAAGGGATTTCAGCCATAACTTAAACCTTCTTTACGTGAATTACTTACCCGGTTTAACAACAAAGTTCACGAGCTTACCTGGAACGGCAATCGTCTTCACGATCGCGACGTCGGTGAGGTAAGTTTGAATTCGTTCATTCTGCTTTGCAAGTTCGATCATCTGATCCTTGGTCGCATCCTTCGGCATCGAAACCTTGGCGCGAAGCTTGCCGTTCACCTGGAACACGACTTCGACTGTCGAATCCACAGCCTTGGATTCATCAGCAGACGGCCATGCGACGTAGGCGAGGCATTCCTTGTGACCGAGCTTTTCCCACATTTCTTCGGCGAGATGCGGAGCAAACGGCTGAAGGAGCTGTGCAAAAATTTCACAGGCTTCGCGATAACGTTCCTGAGTCTTCGTAAGTTCGTTGTTGAAGATCATGAGCTGGCTGATCGCCGTGTTGAAGCTCAGTTTTTCGATAGCGTCCGTGACCTTGATGATGCTCTGGTGCATCACCTTCGAAAGATCTTCCGGCATCGAAGCATCCGAATACGTCACGGAATCTTCTTCGCCGATCACCGCACGGTAAGCGCGGGAAAGGAAGCGGAACATGCCTTCAATACCCTGGGTCTGCCACGGCTTCACCGCATCGAGAGGGCCCATGAACATTTCGTAAAGGCGGAGGGAATCGGCGCCGTACTTTTGAACGACGTCATCCGGATTCACCACGTTCTTCAAAGACTTGCTCATCTTGGCGACAATCTGGTGAAGTTCCTTGCCCGTGCCTTTTTCGAAGAACTTGCCATCCTTGTTTTCCACCTGGTCCACAGGGACCTTCGAGCCCGCAGCGTCTTCGTAGGCGTAGGCAAGGATCATGCCCTGGTTGTAGAGCTTGTGGAACGGTTCATCCGTCGAAACGAGTCCAAGGTCAAAAAGAACCTTGTGCCAGAAACGGCTGTACAACAGGTGAAGCACCGCATGTTCTGCACCGCCGATATAAAGGTCTACCGGCATCCAGTACTTTTCAAGTTCTTTCGCCACAAATGCGTCACCGTTGCACGCATCGATATAGCGGAGATAGTACCAGCAAGAACCTGCCCACTGCGGCATCGTGTTCGTTTCACGGATACCCTTGCGACCGTTCTTGTCGACCACGTTCAGCCATTTCGTCGCACCTGCAAGCGGAGACTGTCCGCCGTCGCCCGGCTTAAAGTTTTCGACTTCCGGAAGGAGCACCGGAAGATCCTTGTCTTCCACGGTCGAAATTTCGCCATCTTCCCAGTGGATAATCGGGAACGGTTCGCCCCAGTAACGCTGACGGCTGAACAGCCAGTCACGAATCTTGTAATTGACAGTCGCCTTGCCTATCTTGTTCGCTTCGAGCCATTCGATCATCTTCTGGATGCCTTCCTTCTTGGAAAGGCCGTTCAAAGAGAGCGTTTCGTTCGAGCTCTGAATGTACTTGCCATCTGCCGGCCAGCAAGCTTCACCCTTGAGGACGAGTTCCTTCGTTTCTGCCGGGCAAGAAGCGTCCGGATCCATGATGCAGATAATCGGAAGATTGAACTTCTTGGCGAAGTCGAAGTCACGCGTATCGTGAGCCGGGACCGCCATGATAGCGCCCGTGCCATAACCCGTGAGAACGTAGTCCGCAATCCAGATAGGGATCTTTGTGCCGGTGAGCGGGTTCACTGCGTAAGAGCCGGAGAATACGCCTGTCTTTTCCTTGGCGAGTTCCGTGCGGTCCATATCGCTCTTGAGAGCGGCGGCGTGAACATAAGCGGCGACCGTTTCCTTGTTTTCTGCGGTCGTGAGTTCATTCACCATTTCGTGTTCCGGAGCGATTACCATGTAGGTCGCGCCAAAGAGCGTATCGCAACGGGTCGTGTAAACGCGGAGATGCTTTTCGGTTGGCTTGCCATCCTTGTCAGCAATAGCGAAGTCCACTTCAGCGCCTTGGCTCTTACCGATCCAATTCTTCTGCATGTCCTTCACGCCTTGCGGCCAATCGAGATCGTCGAGGCCCTTGAGCAGGCGTTCCGCATAAAGCGGAATGCGCATGAGCCACTGCTTCAGGTTCCGGCGTTCGACTTCCTTCTTGCCGCACTTTTCATGGGAACCGTCCGCAAGGACTTCTTCGTTTGCGCAGACGATCTTGCAGTGTTTGCACCACCAGACCTGAGCGTCGGCGTAGTAAGCGAGACGCTTGGAGTCGCGGTACTGGCGGACGGCGCTTGCTCCGAGAGCCTGAACATCGGCAGGAATCGGAAGTTCCGAAATCGGTCGGCCCTTCTGTTCTACCTCATCAAACCAAGTGTTGTAAAGACGGGTAAAGATCCACTGCGTCCACTTGTAATACTTCGGATCGGTCGTGTTGATTTCCTTGTCCCAGTCATAGGAAAGTCCAAGGCGCTTAATCTGGCGACGGAAGTTATCGCAGTTTTTCTGAGTCGTCACCGCCGGATGTGTACCGGTCTGAATAGCATACTGTTCCGCAGGCAGACCAAACGCGTCCCAGCCCATCGGATGAAGGACGTTGAAACCACGATTACGCTTATAACGGCAGATGATATCCGTTGCGGTATAGCCTTCCGGGTGACCCACGTGAAGGCCCGCGCCCGAAGGATACGGGAACATATCCAAGCAGTAGTACTTCGGCTTGGACATATCGGTTCCAGTTTTAAACGTTTTATTTGCATCCCAGAAGGACTGCCATTTGGTTTCAATCTGTTGCGGATCGTATTTAGCCATTTTGTGAAACTCCGATTTTAAATCGCTCTTTACACACTTTTACGGACTCAATTTAACAAAACGAGGCTCTCCCCACAAATCTTTTATAAATTTCTCACTATGAAAAAGCTGATTACAGGATTCGTTTTCCTGAGCCTTGCGCTCGCATGCCCCGCTACCATTTTTGCGCAGTCCAGCAGCACGTTCGACTACGAAGAAAATACAGACGAAGACGATTTTGAAAACGATGACGTTTCGCGTACATACGTGGATGAGGATGGCGTGACCCATTTCCGTTCTGCCGAACAGATTCAGGAAGAGGAATTTTCCCGTGACACCCGCGAAGAAGACGCCCGGCGCCGTGCCGAATCGGAAGCTCGTCTTGAAAACTGGACGGCTCCGGTCACCTTCGGCGTTCGCGCAAGTATCGGCTTAAACTGGCTCGCTGGCGGTGACGCCGACACCTGGGGCTGGGAGACGGGCTTTGAATTCAGTGCCGGCGGCATTATGTCCATCAACCTTTCGAGCATGCTCCACATCGTCCCGGAAGTGGCAATCGCCTACCGCATGAACTCTTACGAATACACCTCCGAAAACATCACCACGTCAGGTGACATTTCCGCATGGGAAATCGACGTGCCGTTGCTCGTGCGCGTAGACCTTCCGGAAGGCACCGAAATTTTAGAAGACATGTTCATCGAAGCGGGTCCGCAACTCGGTCTCAGCCTTTCGAGCAGTGACTCTTATGAATTCGGCAATTACGAAGGCGAAGACATCATCACGCCGGCCACTCTCGAAGCAGGCATCGCCATCGGTGTCGGCTACGCACTTTCCCGTGAAATGGCTGTGGATTTAAGATTCTATCGCGCTTTCACCGACTTCGCTAAAAAGACGAAAATCTTCAACAACAAGCGCAGCTATTCGACAATGCAGATCAACGCAGGCTTTTCTTACATGTTCTAGAAATGCGGCCTAAACGCATCTGCGCAGTCGGATGCGTTCTGTACACATACGCAAAAAGAGAGGTCCTTGGAAATTCCTTTAACAAAAGGGATTCTAAGGCGCGTATGGCGACACCCCGCTGCACGCGTTTTGCCGCCACAAAATCCGCTTCATATTCTTCCGCAAAACAGATCATGTGAAAGCAAAGCTTCGCCACGGCAAAGATCAAATGGAACAAAAGCAACAGTTCCACCAGATTGAATCTCAAATAAACGCCTGCCGCTCCCAGAGTAAGCACACAAAGCAACGCAAATCCGCCCTGCAACGAACGGCGCACAATGCCGTGATGGAGTTCCGCATGCGCCTTTTCATGCGCATTCACAAAGGCTCCGCCGTTATCACTTGTAAAGTTCGCTTCCGCAGGGAAAACGTCGTTCACAATCGGCAAAATTCGGAAAAACGTAAAACGGTCCAGCTTGCCGTTCATGCGACGCACTTCCCGAACTTCGAGAAGAACGCGCAAAACAAATTCCACGACAAGCGCAGAGATCAAGATCCATTCGGCAAAAGACATCAGCCTTCGACCTTCAATTCCTTCAGAAGCACCGTCGAACGGCGCACGAAGTCTTCAAAACGCGCCTTTTCCCAGTCGATAAAAGCCTGGTCAATCGGATGCGATTCGTCGTAATCGTCAAAAATTCGACGGCCGCGAACAAAGTCCTTATCTGTTCCGTGGACAACCGCTTCCGACCACTGTTTTTCGATCACGCGAAGACGCTTGACCAGATCGCTGAATGTATCCGGCAGCGGAATGTCCTTGATGAGTTCCTTGAAAAGATCTCCCGGGAAATTCTTGCGAACGTCGTTCGGATTCAACGCAAGAAGCGTATGGTCCGTTTCGGTGGCAAGGAAAATCTTCATCAGCATGTAACGTTCGAGGAATCCCTTGTAAATGATTTCCGCCAAATGACGGGAAGATTCCTTGAGGTAGTTACTGCCGAGCCCTGGAATATCCTCTTCCGTATAAATTTCTTGAATCTGCGCAGCCTGTAGACGGCGGAGCGCATCCACCACGAGAATCGCATTCTTATCGCTCAAAACCTGGGATTCTTCAGGCGCCACAAACCCCTTTCCGCGAATCGCATACTTGTAAGCGTTACGCGCGACGGCATAAGCGTTCTTTCCGTAGCACCATCCCGGACGCAGTTCGTTCAAAGAAGGGCTTACGCTGTGCACGCGCGGATTGTTCGGAAGAATCAAGCTGAAGGGAAATTTGAGGCGCTGCGGCGAAGCGGTGACGCCTGTCGAAATGACCGTGTACGGAGATTCCGAAAAGTTCGCAGGGAACTTGATACTAGAACCGAGGCCGAAGAACATTCCAAGGCCCGGCATGATTTCCTGATCGGGCATACGGCTTGTATGGTTCGAGCCTACGTTTGCACCGTATCCGAGGTTTCCATGACCTTCCGGCCAAATCGCTGCGATGAGCAAAGAGTGGTGATGCATCTGGGTCAAAGGGCCCACAAAGCTGTGGGTGACTTCCGCTTCATCGATATGGACGCACGGGCAGATGATCGAAGAATTCACAATCGCCTTGTTGCCGATTTTGGTACGACGCATCAGCACGGAATCTTTGAGAAGAGCCGTCGAATGGAGCTTTGCCCCTTCCTGCACACAGCTGTTTTCAAGAATCACGCCATCATAAATGTACGTCGGTTCTTCAAGGCTTCCCAGCACGACCGTATTGCGAATTTTTGAAGCGCCGTCAATGCGCACATGTTCGCCAATCCAAGAATTGCGCACAATGTTCGTATTCGCAACGATGGCGTTTTTTCCAACAATGCCATACGGCACCAAAACTTCTTCGCGCCAAGCGTTCATCTGCGAAACAAAGGCGTTCATCGTTTCGGCATCGGTCTTGGTGAAGAGCTGCATTTTCACGAGCTCCGGGGTAATGTCGGGGAAAATTCTCACCGGGCGTCCGCCCATTTCATTTCCCACGCAAACCTCCGCGGCTATCTGGTAATGCGACTTTCCATTGGCGACGATCGAGCCCACATTCTGCACGACTGCTCCCTGCGAAACCCAGATGTTCGACATCAAGCTTGCATGGTGAATCAAAGAGTTTTCAATCCAGCAATCGTGAATGGCACTCGAATAAATGCCCGTCGGAGCAGCGACATCTCCCGGCATCAAAAGTGTGCCGTAAAACGCAGGCAAATGAACCCGTCCCGAAAAAGAAGAACTAAAAATTCGGCCCGGAGTGAAAAGCATATCGACAGTCACCAAAGACCAGTCCGAACTGCGGTTGCCGTTTTTTTCCAAGGTTTCGATTTCTTGCGGCGAAAGTGCGCGTTCTTTGGCAGCGGCACGACCTGTCTGGAAGAGCTCCGCATAAGAATTCATCGAACTTGCCTTGAGGGCCTTTTTCAATTTGAACAGACGTTGCATATTTGCAATTAAAAATACTATTTTCCCTGTCGAAGCAATTCTTTTATCTTAAATTCGTAATATGATTCCTGAATTTTTCCATCGTTATATCAAGAAGCAGAAAAACGGAGTGGTACTCTATCCGAACGATCTGTTCGACCAGCGCGTTCAAGAAGAAATGATCCGTGCCGACGAATACAAGAGCTATTTCGTCTATGCGGAAATCGATTTTGACTCTATCCGCAACGCTCTTCCGAAAGATCAAGAGGAAAAATTCTGGGAAGCGGTGTTTAAGAGTTTTGCCACCAAGGGTCGCGGTTCCGATGTTCTCGGCATCCTCGAAAACGAATCCGGTGTCGGCATTATTATGCTCGATTCCACGATGGACGGTTGGGACCGTCTCGTTGGTCGTATCAAGGAATTCTCCAAAAATTTCATCACCGATTTCGGCAAGCCTTTGAGCACCATCAAAGCGTTTGTCTATCCGGCTTACCTCGATTCCAAAACCCCTGCCGCAGCCCAAGAAAACCACGCATGAAAGTTCTCGTTGTAGGATCAGTCTACCCTCGTTTTCCAGAAGACAATGAAGTTCCCTGGCTTCGCAAGTCCGTCGCCACTCTCCGCGATGCAGGCGTTGAAGTCGAAGTCATGGCTCCGTCCTACAAAGGTTTAAAATCGCACACGATCGACGGTGTACCCGTTCATCGTTTCCGTTACGCCGTCAAAAATCTCGAAATTTTGACGCACGACGAAGGCGCTCCGACCAAGATGGCGAAGCACCCGTCCATGCAGCTGCTGGCGATTCCCTACTGCATCAGCGGATTCTTCAAATGCCTTTGGCTTGCGAAGAAGAAAAAGTTCGACGTGATCCATGCTCACTGGCCGTTTCCCCATGCGCTGATCGTACTTGGAGCCTGCAAGCTGTTCCGCATTCCGCTGGTGTTGAATTTCCACGGCGCAGAACTTTTGCTCATCCGCAAAAAAAAGTGGATCCGTCCGATCATGAAGTTTATCATTGGGCAGGCAAATGCGATTTTTGCGAACAGCCGTTTTACCGCTTCCAAAATTTCGGCACTTCGCCCGGCCAAGATCGAGTGGAGTCCTTATGGATCTCCGCTTTCTTCGGGAAAAGTTCCGCCACATGCACGTGGCGAACGTTACAAGATTCTTTTTGTCGGACGGCACATTGAACGCAAAGGCATTGAATATTTGATCCAGGCGGCAAAACTTTTGGATCCGAAAAAATTTGAAGTCCGAATTGTCGGAAAGGGGAACCTGACGGAATCTTTGAAAAATCTTGCAAAAGAGATTCAAACGGAAAACGTCACCTTTACCGGTCTGCTTTCTCCCGACGATCTGCGCAAGGAATATCAGGAAAGTAACTGCTTTGTACTGCCTGCGATCGTTGATTCCAAAGGCGACACCGAAGGCTTAGGAGTCGTACTGGTCGAAGCCATGCAGTATGGGCTTCCGGTCGTCGCATCGAATGTGGGCGGCATCCCGGACGTTGTTGTTGACGGAGAAACGGGCGTTCTCGTTCCCGAAAAAAATCCCGCAGCTCTCGCAGCCGCATTCCAAAAGCTCGAAAGCGATCCCGCTTACGAAACCGAACTTTTGAAGGGCGCAGAAAAAAGAATCAACGACTGTTTCAACTGGGAAAAAATCGCGAAAAAACAGATTGCGGTGTACGAGAAGTTGATTGGCAAATAACCATTTTACTTCTTCTTTTTCCTTCCACACATCCAGCTGAGCACCAAATTCTGCCAAATCACATAGCACGTCGGAGCGATTGCCGCCACCGGACCCGCATACAAGCTCGAAATCCAGATTACGAGAGTCGTATTCTTCTGTCCCATGCTCTGCGAACTTTCAATCGGGTGTTTCTTATCGCTGAACCACCCGACGGTGAACTGCACAATGCAAAGGATCAACGCAACGAGCGCAAGCATCGAAAGCTTTCCGCTGTTCCAGAGTTCCGCAAATCGCATTTCCCGAATGTCATAACTCGCCTTGGCAAGAATCAAAAACACGGAAATCGTCCACACGAGCAGCGTGTACTTCTGAAAGCGAACCGCCTTGTCCGCAAGTTCCGGGTAAAAGGCTCGCAAGCCTAAAGCGATGGCGAGCGGAATCGAAATGATCGGCTGAATGGAATTAAAAATTTTCATGGCGACTTCGGCAAAGCTCGCATCGGCTCCCGTCAAATATCCATAAATCAACGGAATGCTAAAGCATGCAATGATATTTCCGCTCAAAAAAATCTTGAGCGCGAGCACCGGATTTCCACCGAGCACTTTTGCCATCGCAGGCGCCGCATTGGCAGGCGGGCACAGGCAAATAATCGCGCCGCCCAAAAGAACTTCACGAGGCAGCTTAAAAAACTCCACAACACCCCACAAAACGGCAAGCATCACAAGGCTCGCTAAGAACGCCTTGACTTCAATCTTAAAAGTATAGCCGTGTTGTTGAGGCGGCACTTTTCCCACAAACGAGAGAAACATCATCAGTCCAATCATAAAGGGCAACGCGGGGGAAAGAACATGTGCCTGTGGCAGTAAAATGCCCAAAAGAATGGCCACCGGCATCAAAATAGATCTCAATTTCGCCATGGTAGAGCCAAAGTTAGTAAATTGGAGGTCGAAGATGTTACTCTCGCGATACAAGGATATTCCGGTCGACAGACCCGTTTTTAAGAAGAAGAACTCCAACCCGATGCTCTTCCTCGTGAAAGGCTATTTGGCGGTCATCGCCCTCGGAACGATCCTTCTCAGTTGCCCTTTTTCCCTCCAAAAGGACCTTTCGATTCTAGACGCCTTTTTCACGGCGACTTCCGCCGTCTGCGTCACGGGCCTTTCCGTCATCGACATCGGAACGACCTTTACCCATGCGGGTCTCTGGATTCTTGCCGCCCTCATCCAAATCGGCGGTCTCGGCATCATGACTTTTTCTACGGCGATCCTGCTCCTTTCCGGAATGAAACCCGGATTTAACCAGCAGGCTCTCTTTAAATCGGGCTTTACCACCGAAGGTAGCATTGAACCGAAAAAAATTCTCTCCGCCGTCCTCCCATTTACGGTTGTCCTGGAAGGGCTCGGCATGACGGCGCTCTTTACGCAGTTCGGCCATTTGCCCTTGAACGAGCGCATTCTTTATTCCGTCTTTCACGCGATCAGCGCCTTCTGCAATGCGGGATTTTCCCCGCTTCCGAACTCGCTCGTGAGTTACCAGTTCAATCCGGTCGTTTGCCTCGTGATCATTCTTCTTGTGCTCGCAGGCGGCATCGGATTTCTCTCCATGTCCGAAATCAAGAACCTTTTCGACTTTAAAACGCGGACCATTCAAAAGATATCACTCCACACCAAAATCGCCCTCAGCGCAACCCTTATCATTTCCTTGATTGAAATGTTCAGCGTTCTCCTCATCGAATGGAACGGAGCCTTTGACGGGCAAAGCTGGGCGGAAAAGCTGCTTTCGGGCGCATTTGTCGCCCTGTCATCTCGAACCGCAGGATTCAACACGATCGATCCTTTGAGCCTTCGCGAAACAAGTACGATCATCATCATCATTGCAATGTTCATCGGGGCAAGCCCCGGTAGCTGCGGCGGAGGCTTAAAAACGACGACTGCTGCGGTCATCACCCTTCTCGGCATCAACCGTCTTTTGGGACGCGATAAGACCCAGGCGATGGGCAGAACCATTCCAGAAGAAACGGTGGACAAGGCCCTGCGAATCTTTATCGTTTACGCGGTCCTCGCACTTGTCGGGACGCTCACGCTTCTCTTTACGGAATACCCGGCCGGAGCGATCGGAAGTACCCATTCACACTTTGTATTCGTTTTCTTTGAAGTCGCGAGCGCCCTTTCAACCTGCGGACTTTCGCTTGGTCTCACCCCGGAGCTTACCGCTTCCGGTAGAATCTTTATTTGTATCTTTATGTTCGTAGGCCGTATGGGCGCCCTCTTCCTCATCTCCGCCGTGGTGAAGAAAAAGGATGCGGGAACCTGGTACGCAGAAGAAGACATCATGGTGGGTTAAAAAATGGCAAAGAAGCAGTTCATCATCATCGGACTTGGCAACACGGGAATTTTTCTCGCCAACCATCTGACGAGCCTCGGCAGTGAAGTGCTCGCTGTAGACAACACGCCGGACAAAGTGCAGGACATCACCCCGAACGTCGCCCATGCAGTTGTCGCCGACACAACCCGCAAGCAGCAACTCGCCGCGCTTCCGGTGACGAAAGTCGACGCGGTCATCTGCTGCATCGGCGCAGACCTCGAAGCTTCGCTCCTCACCATTTTGAACTTGAAAGAACTCGGCGTCAAGCATATCATCGCCAAGAGTTCCAGTTCCCAGCATACGTCGATCCTCGAACGTTTTGGCGTCTCGGACATTTTCCAGCCGGAACGCGACATGGCCATTTCCATTGCGGAACGCCTGACTCACCCGAACATGCTCGACCGCTTACCGTTCCTCGACGGCTTCTCGATCATCGAGGTCCTTTGTCCGAGCAAGTTCATCGGCAAGACTTTGAAGGAACTTTCCTTGACGTCCAAATACGGCATCCAGATTATCGCAATTCGCGATCCGCTACAGCCACAGGCTTTGATCGGAAACCTCGCCGATTACCCACTCAAGGAAAACGATATTCTGTTTATTCTCGGACCGAACGACATACTCGAAGACTTCGGATAATTTCGTCTAGACTTCGTTCATCACCTTCTTGATTTCATTCTGGCATTTCACAAACGCTTCGACAATTTCCGGGGCGAAGTGGGTTCCACTTTCTTTCTGGATAATCGCCACCGCCGTCGCAACAGCCGCCAAAGCAAAGCTCGAAATGAACAAAAGCCCAGTCACCTGAGCCTCTAAAGAATGGAAATCGACTTGTCCGGAATTTCCGCACAGAAATCGGCAAAGATCTGCGCCAGCAGAACTGGGAATCCTTTGCTGTGCAAGGATTCCGCAATCGGCGTCACCACGTTCTGCGCAATCTGGAAATCGAACAGGAAGCACGAAAGGAAGGAGCACGGAATGCCCAGAAGCATTAAAAAGAAGAGCCGCTTCGGCAGACGGATGAGTGAGAAATCCGACGATTGCACCCGGGCAGAAATCCACCCAGGACCGTTGCGTACATTGTTATATGTTTTTTTTCGAGCATTTTTCATCAAAATCCGTGTTTTTGTATAGTTTAAGAATATGCAAGAATCGCTTAGACTCAAATCCATTACCATCCGGAATCTTCGCTCTATTCGAGAGGAGACGTTTCCGCTAAGCGATTTTACAGCCTTGATCGGTTACAACAATGCGGGAAAAACGACCATTTTGATGGGAATCCGCTGGCTTTTGTACCGTTCTTCGCTGGACAATTCCTATTTCGATAATCCCGATTTGCCGGTAGAAGCGGAAGGACTTTTTGCAGGTATCACCGATTCTATTTTGAGCAAGCTCGAAGTCTCCCAGCAAGAAGTCATCAAGCCTTTCCTCAAAAATGGAAAGCTGCGCGTGCAACGTTTCCAGCGTGTGCCGGGAGAAAACGCGTCAGATGTAGAATTCTGGGTTTTGGACTGGAACGGAGACAACGGTCACGGAGAATGGATCAAGGCGCCTTACGGATTTGAAGACATCTTCAACGTGTTTTTTCCGCACCCGATCCAGATTTGGGATTTTGAAGGGGACAAGGCCTTCACCAAACTTTTGAACGAAATCTTTAAGCCGTTGCAGCGCAGACTCGGTAAGGATTTCAACGAGCTGATCCAGCGCTTCGCTTCCCTGCTCGATGCACATAGCGATTCCCGCGCGCAGGAATTTGAACTTTTTGAACGCGGATTGAATCAAAAGCTCCGTCCGCTGTTCCCCTCGGTGAACGTGCGGATCGACATTCCAACGCCGAGCCTTGCATCGTTTCTTTCGACTGCAAAGCTGAACGTCTATGACGAAGACGACGGCTTTGAACGCGACATCCATTCGATGGGCGCAGGTTCCAAGCGCGCCATTCAGATGGCGCTTGTGCGTTACCTCGACGAAGTCAAACGGCATCATCACAATCATTATTTGAGTCGGACGCTTTTGCTCATCGATTCCCCGGAACTCTTTTTGCATCCGCAAGCCGTGGAACTTGTGCGCGTCGCCCTCAAGAACCTTTCTCGCGAAGGCTACCAGGTAATTTTTGCGACGCATTCCGCGCAGATGGTCACCAGTGAAGATGTGAGTACCTCCCTTCTCATTCGAAAGAACAAGGAACGTGGCACGTTCATGCGCCGCCGAATGGAAGATGCGGTTCACGCGGTGATTACCGATGCACAGGCGCAGCTGCAGATGCTCTTCTCGCTTTCGAATTCAAACGAACTTCTATTCGCCGACTATGTGCTTTTGACCGAAGGGAAAACGGAATGGCGTGTGCTTCCGACGCTCTTTGAAAAGATGTCCGGAATGTCCTTTGCGCTCATCCGCTGTGCGCTCGTCCACCAGGGCGGCGTGAGCAATACGCGCAAAAGTATGCAGGTCTTAACCGCCATGGATTTGCCCGTGCGCGCAATCGTCGATTTGGATTATGCCTTCAACAATGCGCAGCAAGACGGCTTCTTAGAAAAGGACGATCCCGATATCGAATTCTGCAAGGATCTTTTCCGTGAGCTTTCGCTGCAGGAACACATTCGCCTGGTGCACGGTATTCCGGTCAGCAAAAAGAGCCGTATCTCGGCAAGCGAAGCCTATGCGATGATGGCCGCCATGCCCGAAGCGCGCAAACCTTTGCAAAACATCCACGACAAACTTTCCAAAGTCGGCATCTGGGTCTGGACACGTGGAGCGATCGAACAGCATTTAGGTCTAGAAGGCAAAAACGAACGCGCCTGGCACCACTTTATTGAACGCGTCCACAACGAAGATCCGCACCGTTTCTTGCCGGATTACGAAGACATTCACCGTCTTTGCGCTTGGATCATCGAAGGCTCTCACGAGTCGGACGTCTAAAGCATTTTTCATTTTCAAATACAAAAAAGCGACGGTCATCCGTCGCTTTTTTGTTTTGCAATAATCGTTTAATCTTCGACCAAACGGAGCGGCATGAGCAAGAACATGCAGTCCATGTCGGAACCGACCGGTTCTATCACGCAAGCGGCCACAGGACCGTTCATCTTGAGAATCACGTCATCGCTTTGACAAAGCTTCAAGACATCCAACATGTAAAGTCCGTTGAAACCGATGCTGAACACGTCTTCGCCTTCGTGAATCACCGAAAGAGCTTCCGTCGAATCGCCACCCACGTTCGGGTCGTTTGCGGAAAGTTCCATCTGGTTGCCGTCGAGCTGCAAGCGGATCATGCGCGTGCGAGCGTTCGCCATGGAAATCACCGTCGTGATCTTGTTGAAGAGATCTGCGCGATTCACCTGGACCGTGCGCTGGAAATTCGTAGGGATCACCGCTTCGTACTTCGGATACGGGCCTTCGATCAGCTTGGAAATGATCTGCACGCCTTCGCTTGCAAAGAGAACGTAGGTATCGGAAATGCGCACTTCGATTGTCGATTCCCCCGAAACGCTCTTGAGCGCGTACTGGATTGCCTTCGGCGGAACGATGACTCCCTTTCCCAAGGTACAGTTTTCAATGTCCACGTAAGCCTTGCCCAGACGGTGACCATCGGTCGCCACCATAATGAGCTTGCCTTCCTTCGTTTCCATATAAGCACCGTTCAGGCTCATACGGGTTAGGTCGTTCGAAACCGCAAAAAGCGTTTTGCCGGCGAGGAAGTCAAGTTCGCTCTTGCCGAGCTGGAACACGCAGCCGTCTGCCACATCCGGAAGCGGCGGGAAGTCGCTCACGTCAAAGCCCGTAATGGAAGCCTTGCCGCGTTCGCTCCAACGCACTGTCACGAGGTAATCGACGACTTCAATAGAAATGTTCACGATCTTCGGATCGATCAAGCTCTTGACCAAGTCCAAAAGCTTGCGAGCGTTGACCACTACGGCACCGTCGGATTCACCCTGGACATCGAGCATCACCCTAATCCCCAAGTCGAGGTCAGTCGCGCTGATTTCTAAGGAATTGCCTTCCAAGCGGATGGCAAAGTTGTTCAAAACCTGAATGGTAGCCTTGTTCGGCACTGCCCCGATGACCATGTTCAAGGCACTGAGGAATTTCGCTTTTTCAATTTGAAATCTCATAGTGCCTTACCTTAGTTTCTAGCCATGACAAAAGCAATCCATGCGGCAACGGCGATCACAGCGAGAATCGTCACGCCGACAGAACTCATCTTGTTCTTCTTAGGCGTGAAATTCTTTGCATCCTGCATCGCTTTTCTACGGTCTCTACGGCTCATAAAAAATCTCCATTGTTTTTTACGAGTAAAAACTATTATTTTATGTTCGAAAGGATTTGCAAGGAATTGAAATTTATGGCAGAAAACACGTTAAATAAGATCAAAAATGGTGCATTGAGTTGCGCATGCTCCGTGCTGAACAAGATCAACATCGCCACGGAAGAATCCCGTTTGAAAGCAAAATACGAGTCCCTAGGCCGTCGCCTTCTGCCGGCACTTGAAAAAGACGCCTTGGACGAACTCAAAAACGACCCGGAAGTCGTCGAACTCGTCGGAAACATTTCTGAAATCCGCGCCCGTATCCGCGACATGAAGAAGCGGGAACAGAAAGGCTTTCAAGCTTAAGGTTCCACGTTGAAAAAACTGAACCTTCAGCTCTTTTACGAAAAAACCGGAAAATCAAAATCTTCCCAGGTTTCTTTGTGGAAGCCAATCCTTTGGACCATCGGTGCAGTCATCGCGATCTGCGGGTTTATCTTCTTTTCGCCTCTCGAAATTTACAACAAATTAAGCGACGGCACATTGCTGGATCTACGGGCGCAAAACCGCGAAATCAAGCAGAACGTGAAAGCCCTCAAAGCGGACAACGACAGCGCAGAACTTTACTTGAACCGAACCAAGGCGCACCAGGATAGCATTTACAAGATCGGCGGCATCAAAAACGTCGTCCCTTCGGAAAGCGCGGACTCGATTCACAAGGCAGAACGCACCGAAGCTCTCTTTGAAACATACACGACCTATTCCATCTTCCGCGATTCGCTTCTTGCAAATCCGAAACTTGCCGAAGCCGTCCCCGTTCTGCACCCGATTAAAAAGCATTCCGTGATTACGAATCACTTTGGCATGATCCAGGATCATTTTACAGACCAGCAGCTTCCTCACCGCGGCGTGGACTTTTTTGCCGAGGAAGGGGATACGGTCATCGCCACCGGAGCGGGAAAAGTCATCGAAGCACGCACGCACCAAGGCTTTGGGCAAACGGTCAAGATTCAGCACTCCGATCACATTCGCACTTTCTATGCGCATCTTGAAAAGGCTTTAGTCAAGAAAGGGCAAACGGTCAAGCGTGGCGATCCAATCGCTCTCGCAGGACGTTCCGGACGTACCGCAGGCACCGTTTTGCATTATGAAATTCGTATCGATGGGGAATCGGTCAATCCGGAAGATTACTTCATCATTCCCTGAGGTTTTATGGACAACTCAAGACCTTTTGAACAAAACATCATTGCCATGGTCTGGGATTTTGACAAGACGCTCATTTCGGGCTACATGCAAGATCCTCTTTTTAAGCGCTACGCGATCGACGCCAAACAGTTTTGGAAAGAGGTCAACGCCCTTCCCGCCTACTATGCAAAGTTCGGCATTCAAATCAACCGGGACACCTCTTATCTGAATCACATTCTGACCTATGTGAAGGCCGGAAAACTAAAGGGACTTTCGAACAAGATCTTACGCGAATGCGGAAAGGAACTCGGATTTTACCCGGGCCTTCCAGAATTTTTCCCGAAAGTTAAAAAGCTCATCGAAGAAAATCCCGTGTACCAGAATGCGGGCATTCGCTTAGAGCATTACGTGGTGAGCACCGGTTTTGCAGAAACGATCCGCGGCAGCATCATTGCCCCGTATCTCGACGGAATCTTTGGTTGTGAATTCATCGAAGCGCCTGCTCAGCCCGGCTATTTAGACAATAGCTTGGACCCGCAAGAAGGTGAAATTTCACAGGTGGCAATCGCCCTCGACAACACTTCGAAAACGCGTTACCTGTTTGAAATCAACAAAGGTTCAAATAAGTTCCCCGACACGATCGATGTGAATTCGCAGATCGACAAGAACAATCGTCGCATTCCATTCGAAAACATGATCTACATTGCAGACGGTCCTTCCGACGTTCCCGCGTTCAGCATTTTGAATCAGCACGGCGGCGCAACCTATGCGATTTACCCCGCAAAAGACCGCATTGCCATGCGACAAGTCGATTCCCTGCGCCGCGACCATCGCATTCAGATGTACGGCGAAGCGGACTACCGCGAAGATTCCATGACGTGGATGTGGCTTTCGGAGCAGGTTTCCCATATAGCGGACAACCTTGTGCAAAAGCAGCGGGAAATCATCCGCCAAAGCGCCTCAAGACCGCCGGAGCACCTGAATTCCTAGTCATTTTCCACGGTTTTAAAATCGCTGAACCGTGGAATTCTTATATTGCTACTACCCAAAATTTTAGAGGTTCCCGTTCCTTTTGAACGGGACTGATAGATTTTATTGTTTTTGTCCATTTAGGAGTTTTAATGGCTATTCAGAATACGAAGCGTGGCATTTTGATTAGCATGACGCCGTACGAAAAGAGAATTGCCGTAATGGAAGGTGGAGACCTCGCTGAACTCGTTGTCGAGAGCGCAGAGTCGAACCGAGTCCTGGGTAATATCTACAAAGGCGTCGTGCAGAAAGTGCTTCCCGCGCTGAAAGCCGCGTTTATTGACATCGGGCTTGAAAAGGCTGGTTTCCTTCACCAGGAAGATGCAATAGACCGGAACATCCTCCTTTCCCGCGAATACGGCGATAAGGATGATGAAGAAACAGTCGGCGAAGAACTTTCGATTGATCAGATCTTGCACGAAGGTCAGGAAATCATGGTGCAGGTAGTGAAAGAACCGATCAGTACCAAGGGTGCTCGTTTGACGACACACTTGAGCTTTGCCGGTCGATTCCTCGTCTGCATGCCGAATACAAACTTTGTCGGCGTCTCGAAGCGTGAACGCGATCCGAAGAAACGTCGCGAATTCAAGAAAGTCGTTCGCCGTCTCAAAGGACCGGATGTGGGCTACATCGTCCGCACGAACGGCCTTTCCGAAAGCGAACTTGAAATTTCGAAGCAGATGCGTGAACTGGAAGCAAAGTGGGATGCCACAAAGTACAATTTCCAGCATCAGCCTGCCGAAACTTGCATTTACAAAGAATCGGATTCCGTCAATCAGACAATCCGCGAATACTTCAGCGATAACACCGACTACGTATATGTCGATAACCGCGAAGAATATTTCGCCATCCGTGAAGAACTGCAGAAGCTCTCTTCCGATAAGATCAACAAGGTGAAGCTCTGGAGCTCCAAGGAAAGCCTTTTCGAATACTTCAAGATTGAAGACGATTATGCGCGTTCCCTGCAGCGTTCCGTTCCGTTGCCTCATGGCGGCAACCTGGTAATCGATCAGACCGAAGCTCTCGTCGCCATCGACGTGAACACCGGTCCTAAGGTCCACGGTAAGGATCAGGAAAAGATCATTTTCGAAACGAACGTCGACGCTTGCTACGAAATCGCAAAGCAGCTCCGCTTGCGCGATATCGGCGGTCTTGTGGTAATCGACTTCATCGATATGGAACTCCAAGAAAATCGCGACGCTCTGTACCAGGAATTCCGCAAGGCAATTCGCAAGGACAAGGCTCCGATTACGCCGACACCGCTCAGCCAGTTCGGCCTCATGGAAGTGACCCGCAAGCGCGTGCGCACAAACCTCATGACCGAAAAGACTCACGTCTGCCCGGTCTGCCGCGGCACCGGTCACGTGTTCCGTTTGGAAACGACCCTTTCCGCCATCGACCGTTGGCTCTCTCGCGCCCGCACCAAGGGACGCATCAAGAAGGTCAAGATGGTCGTGAGCAGCGAAATGGTCGATCTCCTTTGCAAGGATATGGCCCGTATGTTCCACTACTTGGAATACAAGCACGAAATGTCGATCGAACTCGTGGAAGACGACAAGATGTTCCCGAACCAGTTCTACATGTTCAATGACAAGGACGAGGACATCACGGAAGAATACAACTTCGCCTAATCGGCAAGTGAAAATTCCAAGCCATTCGAAAGCTCCGCAGAAAACTGCGGAGTTTTTTGTATCCCTCCTGTAGTCATTTTGGGAAAAAGGCTCGGGAGATTTTCATCACAAAAAAGCTCCGCAGCAATTCTACCGCGGAGCTTTTGGTGTGTTGTGTTGGATGATGGAATACTCCTTTCCGCTTAAAGTATCATCCGTATTGATGAAAGTCTCTAGGCGAGGAAAAACTCCCGTGGACATATTGTCCAAACTACATCCTGAATTCAAACAACACAACCACAGCCCGCCCCACCACATTCTGGAGCATTTTAACACCAGACGACAGCCAAAAAGCCAAGGTAAGATGAGCGATTATTCCCAATCGACACCATAAAATACGATTTCATCGATCCAGAATTCACCGTCCTTTCCGCCAAAGATCGACAGATTCGTCACATGATCCTTGATCGCATCCCAGCCGATATTTCCACCGATGCTATCCGCAGCGAGAAGCGAATCCGGCGTTACCACGATACGGCTCCATTCCGACGGAACATCGATATGGATCCAGGACTTTCCGCTTGTATAAGCCGAAGTGCTGTCAGCCAAAACATCGAAGGCAAAGCTGATGTAATTGTCTACGCTGCCGCGGACCCAGAACGAAACGGAATCGAGCGCGCTCAAATCCACTTCCTTTCCTAAATAATGGCCCATCAGTGCCCAGCCCCCCACGGAATCATTTTGAGAAGTAAAGTGGGCAGCCATCCCTTCACGGCCTTCGCCCGCCTCCACTCTTTCCAAGGACGCCGTCGCATATTCCGAATAAGAAACATACCAGGCAAACGAGCTATCTTCAAAATCTTCCAACAGGAATTCACGCACAAGCGTATCTGTTAAGACAAGCGATTCATTTTCTTCATCGGCCTTCACCGAATCCGAAGCGATGACCTGATTTTTGTATACAAGGAGAATTTCAAAATCGCCCTGCGGAATCTGCATCGAGAAATTCCCGGTCGCATTCACCGCCTGCACGTGGCGCGTTCCCCGCACAATCACATAAGCAGGTGACATGTCCGTTTCCACATGGCCCGAAATCGTTCTCGGTTCGTCCACCTGCACCGAAATCGGAATGCTCGTGTCCGGAAGAACCGCCGGAATCATCACTTTCGTCGCCCCTAAAAGAATCGATTCATCTTCCCGATTCGTCAGGGCTTCCACAATATAATCGCCCGGTTTCAAATCTTTCAATGTCAAAACGCCGGCATCATCCGTTTCATAGGACTTTCCTACATCGGAAAGTCCCGTTCCTAGGAAATTGACAAAGGCATCCTTTTCGCAGACCTGCACGTGGCTATAAGCCGCAGGGGTCCCGTCCGCGTGCAAAACAACAACCGTCGCTACGGAATTTTCCGTTTCAAAGGTCGAACCCGCCGTTTTTTCGGAGCAAGCCGCCAAGACACCACTCAAAGCAGCCGCTAATCCCATCATCCAACTCCACTTCATTGATTCCTCACCCTTACCACTGGATAAAACGCCATCGAAAGTTGCACAACCCTATCCGGATACTTTACTGAATCTACTCTTTTTTGGACGAGTCGGCGAAACATTGCGTTCATTTACAAGCACATTATCCAAAGCTTCGATTGGCAAATTCAACGTCTGCTTTTGGAAATTTCGCACTGCCAAAGCCTTTTCCGGGCCGCCCACGGTCAAATGCGCATCCATCAGGGAAGGCTTCCCCGAGGCGAGCATCTCTTTTGTCTTTTGCAGGGCATGCACCGGCAGGCGATGCTTCTTTTGCAACACGCGGAATAAAAAGCTCGAATCCAGTCCGAGCTTTTCTCCCATCATTCTGTACGAATAGAGCGGCATCTCTTTTTTGCGCCGTTCATAGTAGGACTTTAACAGGTCGCGGTAATCCGCTGTGTCCAAAAACAAATTCATCCCATTTAAAATACACTGAGATTATCGATTCGAGGATTGCAAAAAAGCCAAATTCCATGGACTTTTTGTCCAAACCCAGCAAAAAAAAACCGCCCTGGGAATTCCCAAAGCGGTTTGTAGATATCCTTAAAAGGGTTACTTGCTGAGGGTGCTGACCTGAACATCCCAGCTCTGACCGTTGACGGCCACGCGGTAGGTGTTCGTTCCAGCCACCTTCATGCCTGCGGTATTGACAGCTCCAACAGCCGGTTTTGCAGCGGCAGCAGCCGGAGCATTCGGATCCTTCTTCGGCACGCCAATGTGACGATTACCCTTGAGGAAGTCGATACCCTTGTTGCCGCCCTTCGTCTGGAGGCAGCCCGTGATAAAGATGTTTTCATCCGTCACCGGGAGGTTGTTTTCTTCGAGGAGCTTCTTCGCCTGAGGAATACCCGGTTCAATGATTTCAGCAGCGCACTTGACGCCCGGATGCACCTTCGCAAACGGTTCCTTGCCCATCTGTTCGGCAGCGATCTTCACGAGTTCGGCATCCGGCTCGCACGGAGTCTTACCGAGGTAGCCGAGGATCATGTTGCCGTAGCCTTCCGTAATCTTGTGCCAGGTGTCAAGGCCCTTGCTCTTGTTTACCGTATTGACATAAGCCTGCTGGAAATAGTACTGGGAAACCGGCGTCACGGAAGAAGCAAAGCCACCACGGCGCACGCATTCGGACATGTTCGCAATCACCTGCGGATACAGGTGGAACGTCTTCGTTTCGCGCATCATGAGGGTATTGGCCGTGAGAGCGCCACCCGGCATCGGGGAGAACACCACATCAGAAGAAATCTGACGGGATTCCGGCGGGAAGTTGTAATCCTTGAGGCATTCCACAGCCACGTTGTTCGCTTCCATGAGCTTAGGAATTGCATTTTCATCCACAATGCCGTCTTCGCCGAGAGCGAGAGCGTAATCCGTACCCTTGAGAGCATGGAACATGCTGAAGAGATCCGGCTGGGAAGTACCGCCAGAAAGCGGCTTACGAGCAAGGTCGATTCCATCAGCACCACCGTCGATTGCAGCGAGGTACTGGCGAAGGCCCGTACCGCAAGTTTCGTGAGAGTGAATGCGGAGTTCCACCTTGTCGCCAAGGAGCTTGCGAGCCCGCTTGAACGTTTCGTAAACCTTCATCGGGTTAGCGGTACCGGAAGCATCCTTGAAGCACACAGACACGAACGGAACGCCTGCGTCGAGAATGCTTCTCAAAGTCTTTTCGTAGAATTCTGGATCGTGTGCACCGGTGCAGCCGAGCGGAAGTTCCATCATGGTGACGACGACTTCGTGTTCGAGGCCTGCGTCCGTGATGCACTTACCCGAATAGATCAGGTTGTTCACGTCGTTCAAGGCGTCGAAATTACGAATACGGGTCATGCCGTGCTTCTTGAACATGTCCGCGTGGAGCTTAATCATGTCGTACGGCTGCGGAGCGAGAGCCACCACGTTAATACCACGGGCGAGAGTCTGCAAACGAGCCTTCGGGCCAACCGTCTTGCGGAAGGTATCCATCATATCGAACGCATCTTCACCGCAGTTCTGATAGAGAGCCTGGAAACGTGCGCCACCACCCGCTTCGAAATGGGTGATGCCTGCCTGGGCAGCCGCTTCAACTGCCGGCATAAAGTCCTTTGTAAAGACTCGGGCGCCAAAGATGGACTGGAAGCCATCACGGAAAGACGTATCTTGGAATAGGATTTTCTTTTTCATAAGTTATCCATTTGGGGGAATTTCACCCCCTGTCTAAGGTTCAAACGATCGATTTGTTACAATATAGAAAAGCAAAGAGCCCGCACCACATTTCTTGAAGGCTTTCTGGATAAAGCCCTTAGAAATATCTTGCTCGAGTTCTTCGCCGTGTGACATAATTATTCTAACGACGTATCGTCTTCTGAATTATCTGGTTTTGTATTGTCAATACAATTGATGGAACCCGGATCAACCGTGCATTCATCCGTGATATCATTTTCTGCTTCCGTGCTGCTGGAACCGCAAGCGGTCAAAACGGAGGCGAACAAAGCCAAAAGTGCAAAAACAAATAAGCCAAATCTCTTTTTCATAGCACTATTATAGATTTTTTTTCGACAAAAAGGTAAAAAAAAGCCCCTTATATTCGCCGAAGGCTCCAAATTCACACGCCAAAATTGTCACCCAAAATTCAAAACATGACATTTTCGCTACAAAAGCAAAAAACCCATCCAAGGGACGGGTTCTTTACAAACTTTACAGTATCAGCCGTAAACGAAATTACTTCTTAGCGGCCTTAGACTTCTTAGCGGTAGCCTTGAGTTCTGCACCGACCTTGAAGGAAACGACCTTCGTAGCCTTGATCTTGATCTTTTCGCCGGTGAGCGGATTGCGGCCCTGACGAGCAGCGCGTTCCTTCACGCTGAAGGTGCCGAAGCCGATCAACTGGACCGGGCCACCCTTCTTGATGCCTTCCGAGATACCGTCGAGAACGGCATTCACTGCAGCAGTAGCAGCCACTTTCGTTTCGATGCCAGCAGCCTTCTGGACGTATTCAACGAGTTCTTGCTTATTCATGGATTTATTTCTCCTTAAGTGTATTTTTGAATTCGATACATTTATTATACTTTTTTTTCTGTGCAAAACAAGAGTTTTTGACAAAATATTTTTCCGTGAGCCCTTATTTTATGGGACTTCTCTCCCTTTGGGAACAACCTCTTCCCGGCGGCGACGGGGGAACAGACGGTGTTCCACATACTGCTGAAAAATCGCAATCACGATGCAGGTGAACGGAATCGCGCACACAAGGCCGATAAAACCTAAGAGTTTGCCCCACACGGAGATAGAAAGCAGTATCAACACCGGCGGAAGGTTCATTTCCGTGCCTACGATCCTCGGGATAATGAGCATATCTTCGACAATCTGGATAATCAAATAGATTGCAGTAATCACCAAGAGCACTTGCCAATACGGCATTCCCGTGTCGAGAGAATAAATGATTCCGAGAAAGGCTGCGATAGGCATACTCGCCGCCTGCAGGTACGGAACCATGTTCAAAATACCGATAAACATCCCAAACGCAATCCCCATCGGAAAGCCGATAACAGCAAAAGAGACCGCATACAGACCGCCCACGATGAAGGCGACAAGGCTCTGGCTGCGGAAATACGCCTTCATCAAAAGGTTCGTCTTGCGCAAAATATCCGGACGATCATCCGATTCAAGCGGAATCAGAATACGCACCTTACGGGTGATTTTCGGCATATCTAGCATTAAGAAGGTCGTGTACATTGCAATAAAAACAATGCTCACCAAGGTCAACACCACCGTCGCCGTCCCCGAAAGCACGCCCAATGCACCCGGCAAAAGTTTGGCGATCATCGACTGCAAAGTTTCCCAGAAGTCAATGCTCTGCAAAGTATTGACAAGCTCCGTGCCCACCGTCATGTTTTGCAGTTCCGCACGCCAATCCGAAGGGACAATCGAAAGAACCGGTTGCAACCAGGCGCTGTCCGACATAAACTTTTTTACAAGCGTCACGAAACGGCTGCATTCCGCCGTCACCTGCGGAATAAAAATCAGGCAGAAAACGGTAATCGCAAGGCACATCAAGAGCAAGGTCGCAAGAGTCGCCACGATTCTCGCCACCCTTTTAGGCACCGCAGAAAAACGCGGTTTGCGAAGACACAGGCGTACCCAGAATTCGATCTTGTCCACAACCGGGTTCACCACATAGGCGATTAAAAACGCGCCGACAAACGGAGCGAGAACGCCTCTTAAATAATAGACAAGAGCAATCGCACACAGGGCGATGATCAAGATCGTGATGTACTTCAGCTTAAGCCGAGTGCTTGCCGAGACGGTCGTCGCGATTGTTTTTTCGATTTGAGGATCCTTTTCCATGAACTTTTATCGTCCCCCAGATATAAATTCCTGTTACAAACATCAATATACATAGGCTCAATCGGAGAATTTGGTCATTCGTCCCCAAAAACTCCAATTTTTCAATTTCGATTTCAGTCGGAAGCCCCAAAAGAGAGCCCCTTCCCGTTTCCACGGCGACTTGAACCACGTGATCCAAGTGCAAAAGCGAGTCCGGTTCCACCCCGCGGATATCAAACCAAATCTTGTTCGTTCGCGCCTTGGAAAGCCCTTCGCGGTGTTCCGTGTAATGGCGCGTCGCCGGAATGTCGAGGCGCACCGGGCGCAGACTCAAAACGTCACCCACCTTGGATGCAACCGGATCCGCCGTGTACAGTACAAGCGCAATGTCGGCGTTTGAGCGGAACGTAATCGCGACCGAGTCCATGTGGGAAAAATCCCGGCCTTCTAACGAAAGCGCTTCGAAGCCTTGGGCAAGCGGAAATTCGATGCCCGCATGCGGGTGATACAGGCCCGAATTCAAAGTCGCCCGCATCGCGATCGCGCTGTCGCTTTCAAAAAATTCGGCAGTCGAGAATCCCCCTTCGCGGATGTCGGTATAGATTCGCGGATTTCCCAAGGCTTTGTTCTGAGGCCAAAGGACGAGCGATTCCGTGTGAAAACGGAAAAAGAACAAAGCGATAGCGAAAAGGCAAAGGAGGTACGCAAGCGTGAAGCGCAAAGAAAGGCTTTTCATTTTTTCTTCAAAAATCCAAAAATGACGATGATGATCGAAAGGCATGCGCCGAGGAAAATCGCAAGTTCAAGCGACCCCGTTCCCTTGACCGCAATCTGCGAAATGCGAATGTGCAAAGGTTCGCCACGTTTCACGTTCCATCCCGGCGTAATTTCAAAACGGGCGGCGTGTTCCTTGTGACGCTGTGAAAGATCCTTGGCGGCGCCGGTCTGCTCAAACCAAAATTCCGGAACGTAAAAATCTTCGAAGGGAAGCGTTATCGTATTTTCACCCTGCTCTAACGGAATTTCTTTGAGCATCTGACGGAAGGTGTGCAGGGAATCTTCTTGCGTCACATCCGGATCGAATGTCCACACCTTTGCAATGATTTCCGTTTTCTCTTCTGCAAAGATTTTGAATACGACGGAATCGACAAGACTCCAGTTTTCGTAACGGTTCTTGGCCGTATCTTCCCCGCTAAAGGTCCAAATCAGTCCGCACCATGCGCCTTTGGAAGTGTCCATACCGAGCGTGCAGTGAAAATCCAAAATGGAATCCGAAAACTCCATTTTCGAAATGGAAGACCCCCCATCCGAAAGGTCGTCGTACACCATCAAAGTTTCATGCGCCCGCAACGGGAATATGTCTATCGAAAATTCACGCTTCGGAATAAAAACAAAAGCGATGAACAAGCAGATAATCGCGATGCATAAGATTGCGACGCGTTTTGCCATCGTATCTCCTAGTGTTTTTCGAGGATATCCTTGAACTTCAAATTATACTGCATAAGTTCAAACGCATCTTCTTCCGGATCGCCCGAACCCAAAATTTTGTCCACCATCTTCCCCAGAAACACGATGAAGCCGAAATGTTCCTTCTTTTTTGTGGAAAGGAGCATTCCGTCCGAAGGCGTCCCGACCATGCGACGCAGCAAAACATCCATTGTCGAAGCCGGTAACTGGAACATGCCGCAACACGTGGCAACCTTCCCCGGATTTCCATAATCTGGAAGCTTGCCGTCCACGAGCTTTTCCCCGTGATCAATACAACAGGTATTTTCATCCGGTTCAACCCAATCCGCCTTACGCGCTTCCAAAGTCTGAAGCCAAAGAATACGGGTTTTGTCGAAAATTTCCCTGCGGAACGCCATCGTCTTATCGCTCGGGAAAAAAGTCCCTAGGCAATGCGGACAAATGCGCAAGTCCAAGTGGGAAAGCTCGACTTTTTTTGTTTCGGATTTGCAGAAGGGGCATGTAGAGTTCATCGTCTTTAGAAAATAGTAAATTTTAAGGTATGGCAAAAATTATCCAAGTTACAATCGAAAATTTCCAGACCGAGCTGATGCAAGAGGCAGAAAATCGCCCGGTCGTCCTGACATTTGCCTCTTCCCAGATGCCGGATTGCGCATCTTACAATGCGATTCTTGAGAAACTCTCTTCCGAGCTGGACTTTACGCTCGGCGAAGTCAACCTGGACATTCCGGAAAATATGGCATTTGTCCAGACCTTCCGTCTGCAGTCGCTCCCGTTTGTCGTCGTGCTGCACAATGGCCAAATGGAGGATGCCATTCAGGGAAAGCTTTCGGAAGACGAACTGAAAAAACGCCTTTCCAAGTTCTTCATGTCGGACGAAGACCGCGCAAAGCAAGAAGCCGAAGATGCGATTGCAGAAGGCAACTTCGCAGCCGCTAAACCGATTCTCGAAGGACTCCTCGCAAAAACTCCGAACGAAGACCATTTTAAGGTTCTTCTCGCCAAATGCGAACTCGGCATGGGCGATCCCGAAAAGTCCAAGGAAATCCTAAAGCAGATTTCAAACAACAGCGCCGAATATGCAAACGCAAAGTCTCTTCTCGACCTGATGGATCTTCTCGTTGAAGCAGCCAAGACGGATTCTGTCGAAGGCGACGCCAAGGCGTTCCGTGAAGCTTGCAAGGACGCAGAACGCAAAGATTACCGTTCGGCACTCGAAGGTTTTTTCCATTTGGCGCTTTCCAATCCGGACTTTAAAGACGGCGCTGCGAAAAAGTCCATGCTGATCCTTTTCGGCGTACTCGGTCCCAAGGACCCACTGACGTGGGAATACCGCTCCAAGCTGAATACGTTCCTCTTTATTTAATTCTTGGAAGATCATGAAACTGAAACTGATTTCGACTCTTCTATTGGCTTCGGCGACGCTCTTTGCCGCCGAATTCCCGATTCACAAAGAAGTTCTCGACAACGGAATGACCGTGCTCCTGTATCCGAACAAGCAGGCGCCTACCGTCAGTTGCAGACTTTTTTATGTGACAGGTTCCATTCACGAAGTTCCGGGAAGCTCGGGCCTTGCCCACATTCTCGAACATGAACTTTTCAAGGGAACAAAGAAGGTCGGCGTCACCGACTTTGCCAAAGACTCCGTGTTGATGGTAAAAGAAGATTCCGTGATGGCACTTTCTCACAAGTCCGCGTTAGCAGGAGATTCCGCCCGTGCGAAAAAGTACCGTGCCGAATACGATTCTCTGGTGAACGTCGAAAGACAGTACATGATCAAAGAAGAAATCTGGTCCGCTTACCAACAGGCAGGCGGCACCGGACTCAACGCATTTACAACGGACCTTGCAACTGCATACTTTGTAACGCTTCCGAAGAACCGCATCGAGCTTTTCCTTTACCTCGAATCCGACAGAATGCAGAATGCGATTCTGCGCGAATTCTACTCGGAACGCGACGTGGTGCGCGAGGAACGTCGCATGCGTTATGACGACCGCCCCACGGGCCGCTACTTCGAAACGCTGAACGGCATCATCTACGAGGCTTTCCCCTACCGCATCCCGACCATCGGTTGGCCGTCGGACATTATGAACCTGACCCGTGAACAGGCTGCGGAACATTACCGCAAGTATTACAAGCCTCGCAATTCGATTCTCGTTCTCGCCGGCGACTTGGAAATCGAGCCGACGATGCAACTCGTGAAAAAGTACTTTGCCGAAATTCCGGCGGGAGAAGCCTTTGCGCCACTCGTCGTCCGCGACCCGGAACAGGCCGGAGAAAAGCGCCTGACCGTTTACCGTCCCGATGCACCGCACCGTGTGGACATCATTTTTAAAACGCCAGCCGCAGGAGACGAATCGCTCTACGCTTTGGATATTGCCGAAGGCGTTCTGAATGGACGCTCCGGTCGCCTGTATAAGAAACTCGTGGAAGAAAAGAAACTCGCTGTTTCTGTCCGCGCCGGGAATTCTATCAACAAGTACATGTCGGAATTTGCAATCCACATTTCGCTTCGCCCAGATGCAAATCCGGATTCCGCAGAAGCCGTAGTATGGGAAGAACTCGAAAAGCTCAAGAACGAACCGGTTTCCGAACGTGAATTGCAAAAGGTCAAGAACCGTGCCATGATGAGCCTTGTCGAAAGTTTTCTCGACATGGAAAACGTCGCTACGCAGCTCGCCTTCTACGAAATTTTTGGCGATTATCGCTTGCTCCTCGACTGGCCGAAAAAACTCGAAACCGTGACCCCTGCCGACGTGCAAGAAGCGGCAAAGAAGACGTTCAAGCACAAAGGCGTCACCGTCGGACGCTTGCTCAAAGGGGAGGAACGCTAAATGAAGATTCGTCATTCCATTTTCGCCTTGACAGCGACCGCATCGCTCATCGCTTGCGCAAGTACCGCTGAACAAAAAGCAGAACCCGTCCAAAACGCACAGTCGACCGTACAAGCTGAAAATTCAGTTTCAGCCGAAAGCGCCACAGCCACTGCAAACATTTCCGCTCCGAGCGCAAAAAAAGATTCCTTCCCAGCCACGTATAAAGACATCGTCTTCCCGGAGTTCAAGTACGTTGCCCCGAATGCATCCGACGCCCGCATCAAGCTTTCGGAAAACGTTACGGGCTACGTGATCGAAGACAAAACGCTTCCGCTCGTTCACTTCAACATCTTCTTTGAAGAGCCTTATGTGAACGACAAGATTGAAAACGAAGCCGCCTTTGAATTGCTTTCTGCAATGTTCCGCCGCGGTGGCTCCACCAAACTTTCTCCGCAGGCATTAGACGATTCTCTCGAATTCATCGCAGCTTCTCTTGTGGGGTCCGTCGGAACTTTCACAAGCGTCATCAGCGTCGAATGCATGACGAAGGATTTTCCGCAAATGCTTGCGCTTGCCAAGGAAGTCTTCCTTTCCCCGGCATTTGACGCCGAGGCTTTGGAAATTCAAAAAGCAAATGCGGCGAACGCTTACGAGCATCGCTATGACAATCCGGCATCCGTACTGAACGCGTTAGAAGAATACGCAAACTACAAGCCGAATCCGCGCCTCTGGAACGCGACCGCCGAAGAATTCCGCAAGGTCAAACGGGAAGACTTGGTGAAGCTCGCCAAGGGACGTTTCCAAAGCGGGAATATCATTTTTGCGATTTCCGGTGACTTCAGCAAAGATTCCATGGTAACAGAACTCAAAAAGTATTTCGAAACCTGGCCGTCGAATGCGAAGAACACGACAGTCGTACCGCCGATGACCCACAAGAACAAGCCCGGCATTTACCTTGTAGATAAAGACATCACGCAGGCGAACATTTCCATTTTAGCGCCATTCGTCAAACGTCCACACGCAGACTACTACCCGACCGCAGTCGCAAGCTTTATCCTCGGCGGCGGAAGCTTCTCTTCCCGTCTCATGACGCGCGTCCGCTCCGATAACGGTCTCGCTTACAGCATTCACAGCCACGCAGGAAATGATTACCGCGACACATCTTATGTCTATATCCGTTTGCAAACAAAGGTTGAAAGCGCGGCTCTCGCTTTGAAACTTATCCAGGAAGAAATCGACAAGCTCGCCAAGGAAGGCCCGACCGACGAAGAGCTTGCCCACGCGAAAAAGACTTTGATCGAAAGCCTCCCGAGCCTTTTCGACTCGCCGGAAAATTCCACAATTCTCTTCGCCCGAGATCAGATGCTCGGCAAAAAGGATTCTCATTACATCGATTACGTAAACGAAATCAACGCGGTCACCAAGGAACAGGTGAAAGCGATGATTGCCAAGTATTTTGACGCAAGCAAGATGACAACGAGCATCGTCGGCCCCAAGGACAAGTTGAAGGACATCGGAAACTTTACGCTCGTTCCGATCGACAGTCTTGACTTCCGAAAGTGAGAATCCATTGAAACGTGATACGTTCCTATTTGCCCTTCTCTTTTGTACGGTCGCTTTCGCCGCTCCGACAAAGGACGAGCTGCGCCATAACGCTTGCGCCGCTACCAAAAAATGCTTAGACGTGATTCTCCCGGGATGTTCCGAACAGGAACTTTCTCCGGTAGAAGATGTGAAATACGACGGTGAATTCTGCTCGATTTTTCACGATTTAAAAAATCGAGGAATCGATATGAGAAGCCCTGTCACCAAGGAAATGTTCGGACACTTGGGAAGTCGTTACCGCGTGACCTACGAGAATACGGGAACGCTTCCGGTTTCCGGTTCGATGATGAGCTATCTCTTTGACCATTTCCCGTTCACGACCGTTCTTGTGAACGTGTTCCAAGAGACGCATTACACAATCCATTACAACTCTCCGGACCACCGTCTTTTTAGCGGGAATAACGGTGGAAATCTCTTTGGCGATTTTTACTGGGCATTGCAAGATAGCGCAGGCGTTGGCAAAGGATTTCACGACGTCTTCTACGGCAGCGGTCGATGCAAAATTCTCCGCTGGAATCTGCACGGAATCGCAATCGCGATTCTCGATATGTACCCGGAAGGCGACAAGACCCATTACAAGTTCCGCGCGATCGTCTTCCCCGCGAACGCCGTCCTCAATTCCATTATGAAGATGGGCGTCTTCCGCGATGTGGTGAACTCCAAGATTGGAGAAATCATCCACAATATTTCCGAATCCTCGGAAAGCTATGTATCCGGCAATCATACGCCGGTCGATACGTCCACCATCATCCGAAAGAAGTACGCCAAGGAACTCGAAGAATTCAAGGAAGTCGCCGCCGGCAAGCGCAACTGGACTCTTGGCGACGCTGTGGAACAGGAACGCGCCGAAGCTCGCAAACACAAACCTGTTTTCGTTACAGAAACTCCCATGATCTTTAAACAAACCAAGCCCGCAGGAAAATAAAAGTCTATGGAAAACTACGTCTACTCTTCCCCGGAAATGCAGGAAAAAATCGAAGCCTATCTTCCGCGCATTACCGAACACCGTCGCGACCTTTTGGTGAAAGTCGTGCAGAACCGCACCCGTCACTTTTGCATGGTGCTTGAAGATCTTTTTGACCCGCACAACATTTCGGCTGTGATCCGTACCGCCGAAGTCTTTGGCTTGGAAGACGTCCATGTGATTGAAGAAGTGAATCCGTACAAAGTAAACAAGTCCATTTTGAAGGGTTCCATCAAATGGATGAACATTTACCTGCACAAAAAGCGCATGGCCTGCATGGAGCATCTGCGAAAAAAAGGATACCGCATCGCCGTGGCGAGCACCAACACGAACAACTCCGTCTTAGACCTGGATCTTTCCCAGCCGACCGCTTTTTATCTCGGCAGTGAATTTACCGGAAACAACCCGGACACCCTCGCCGCAGCCGACTGCGAATTCAAACTTCCGCAGTACGGGATTACGGAATCGATGAACGTTTCCGTCGCGGGGGGAGTGCTCATGTGCTATCTCGATCACTTTATGCAGCAGAAAGGTCGCCAAAACTTTACACTTTCGCCAAAAGAACGTGATGAACTACTCCTCGAATGGCTGGAAAGGCACCTAAACGATGAAAGCGCCTCTAGCTCCATTACGCGCATCGGTGATGAATAGCTAAATTAATTTTGAGATGAAAAAGAATACCAGTTTATATCTCGCGGTCGGGCTAGTCGTTCTTTTAGCCATTATCATTTTGATTTTTGGCTTGTTCTTCTTGAACGACAAAGACCCTCGGGAAGTCTTTGACACCTATTTTTTGCGTTTTCCACAGGTGAGCACGTTAACGCTTGACGACCCTGTGAAAATCAACGGGGTAAAACTCGGCAAAGTAGAAGACATTCACTTGGCTGGCACCAAAGTTCTTGTCGTCGTGCGTATCCGCAACGATGTCCGGATTCCTGTCGGCTCCGAAATCCGTGTGCAGAACATCGGCATCATGGGTGAACGCCAGATCGGCGTAATCCTCTGCGATTCGAGTCAAAACTATGCGCCGGGCGATACGATTGACGGTCAGTTTGACGCCGGCATCGCCGAAGCCCTTGGTCTTGCAGGCGAAATCATCGACTCCACAAAGATTTTGATTTCCTCCGTTCACCAGGTGATGGATTCTACGATTGCGAATCCGGAATTCCGTGAAAAGTTCCGCACCATGATGGATAAGGCAGAATATTTGGAAGATCGTCTTTCGAAGATGCTTGCAGATACCGATCCGCAGCTCAAGAAGAGCCTCAAGAACTTGAACGATGCGACCGTGAAGGTCAACGCATTGCTCGACACGACGGCGGCTCCGATCGGCGGACTTCTTTCGGACGCAAGCGAACTCATGAAGGACGCCGGCGGTGTCATCGGAAAGTTGGACGCCGTGACCGATCGTTTAACAGCGCTGACATCGAAGCTCCAGTCAACGGACAATACCGCGGGTATTCTCTTAAACGACCGCGCCCTCCACGACGACTTGGTGCAGACGTTGCATTCCGCAGACAGCTTGTTCCAAATCATCCTCCAAGACGGTTTGGACATCAATGTGGACTTCTTTTAATTAGAACTGGTAGTGGTCTATTATGCAGAGTAAGGAAATTAATGTCACAAACAAACTGGGTGTTCACGCTCGTCCGGCAGGCATGATTGTCGACATCACAGGGAAATCCAAATGCGACGTCACCCTCGAATACGAAGGGAACAAGGTCAATGCGAAGAGCATCTTGAACGTAATGATGCTCGCCATTACACCGGGCTCCGTCGTCAAGTTCACCGCAGACGGTGAAGACGAAGAACAGGTTCTCGCCCAGCTGGAACAACTTTTCCGTGACAATTTCCATGAAGAACAAAACGACTAATCGTCAAAAAATCCGTACCGTACTCGTCGGCGTCGCGGCTTCCCCCGGCTACGCTTATGGTCCTGTACGCAAAACAGAAAGTCGCAAGTTTAGCCTGGATTCTTCTGCAATTCCCGCAAGCACTCTTGTCGCAGAAGAAAAGCGCTTCCGCAAAGCGGTCGATACCACCGCAAAAGAAATTGAAGAACTGAAGAAGGTGGCCATCGAACGCCTCGGCGAAGAAGAGGCCCGCATTTTCGATTCCCACCTGATGATGCTCAAAGATTCGATGCTCATTGACCCCATCGTCGATAGCATCCTCAAAGACGCCCACAATGCCCGTTGGGCTGTGCACAGCACGCTCTCCGGCCTCATCACGCAGCTCGAAAACAGCAAAAACGAAGTGCTGAGCGAACGCGCATCGGACTTGAAGGAACTGTACAACCGCCTTCTGTCCGCCCTTGACGAATCCATTCCCAAACGCCCCCCCAAAAAGTCCAAGGGACCATCTCTGCTGGTCGCCCACGAACTGACTCCGGGCATGCTCATGACCGTCGAAAAAGACGACGTTCTCGGGTTCGCAACAGACATCGGTGGCCGCACAAGCCACATCTCGATTTTAGCACGCGCCATGCAGATTCCGGCCGTTTCCGGCCTGCGCAACATTTCGAACCTGATCGAAGAAGACGACTTGCTCTTCCTCGACGGTACGGGCGGCATGGTCATCTTGAACCCGAACGAAGACGACTTAAGCCGTTATAAAGAAAAGCTCTCTGTTTACAACAAGCAGAAACAAGAGCTCTTCATGATGCGTCAGCTCGAACCGATGACGCTCGACGGCAAGTACATCACGCTCCACGCGAACATCGAACTTCCGATGGAAGCGGACACCGTCCTCGACTTCGGCGCCACGGGCATCGGTCTTTACCGTTCCGAGTTCCTCTTCTTTAGAAAGGGCGCTCCAAGCTGCGAAGAACAAGCCCAAGCGTATGCGCACATTTTGAAAAAACTTGAACCGCATCCGGTTGTCATTCGAACTCTCGATGCCGGCGGTGACAAGCTTGTTTCCGATATTTCTGCGACAGACGAAGCGAACCCGTTCATGGGCTGGCGCTCCATTCGCGTATGCCTTTCGCGCAAGGATCTTTTTAAGGAACAGTTGAGAGCGCTCCTTCTCGCAAGCCGTGAAGGACACTTGCGCATTATGTTCCCAATGATCAGCAGTCTCGATGAACTGCGCGAAGCCAAACGCCTTTATCAAGAATGCCGTACCCAACTTTTGAACGAAGGCGTTGAACTGCCCAAAGTCAAAGTGGGCTGCATGATTGAAGTTCCCGCCGCCGTGATGATGGTAGACGCCCTCGCCAAGGAAGTGGACTTCTTCAGCATCGGCACGAACGACTTGATTCAGTTTACACTCGCCGTCGACCGTACAAATGAACTCATTGCGAACATGTTTGAACCGCATCACCCTGCCGTTTTGAACATGATCGACCGTACGGTGAGAGCCGCACATCGCGAAGGAATTCCGGTTTGCGTCTGCGGTGAAATGAGTTCCGACCCGCTCTCCACGCTGGTACTGGTGGGCCTCGGAGTGGACGAGCTTTCCATGACGCCATGGAGCATTATGGAATGCAAGAAGATCATCCGTTCGGTGAACTATGAAGACGTAAAGGCGACAGCACGTACCGTTCTGAAAATGGACACGGCGGAAAGCGTCAATCGCTACCTGCGTCAAAAGTACCTGCAGATGATCATCGATCTCGGCATTTCGAGCTTTATTACTTCGCACGATGTCAAGAACCCGATGGACAAGAATGCTTAAAAAAATCTTTGCTGGACTCTTCATTTGCGCAGCAACCGTTTGCGCTGCAGAAAATTCGACCGATGACGCTCTCGTCCCCGGTTATGAATTTCAAAACAAGGTCATCCGTTATGATCGCAACCAGAAGAATTGCGATTCTTTGCCAGCGGATCTTGAAAAGGATTTCGCCTGCGCAGCGGCCGCCTACTACAAAGGAAACTTTGTTAAGTCTTTGGCAGCATACAAGAAGTTGATCGGCAAAGATTCGAGCCTCGACAAGAGCATCCTTTCGCGTATTGCCCGTTCCCAGTTTGAAGACAAGCAGTTTGCCAAGGCACGCGAAACCTTAAAGCTGGGCGACGAGCGTTTTCCTAAAGACGACGAATGGAAAGAGTTCGCCGACCGCATCCGTCTAGACTTGACCCTTCAAGAATCGGGCATCAAGCCAAAAGCAAAGGCCGATTCGATTGACGTCTTCTTAAAGAATTACGGAGACGATGAGAGCGTTCCTCGGTTGCGTTACAAGAAAGGCGTCTTGCTTGAACAGGCTCACTGGTTCAAGGCGGCGAAAAAAGCTTACCTGTATGTGATTGCCCATCCTTCGGAATATGGAGATCAGGCGTGGGAAGCTCTCCGCCGTATCCGCTCCCGTTCGATTGCAGAAACCCTCGACGAAAAGATTACCTATTCAAGCCGTCTTTGCGCCAAAGGTTTCCATGAAGAATGTATCGCTATCGTCGATTCCATTTTGGCGCAAGGCGAAGCAGAAGCTCCTGCCCGCGACACTTCTAAAATCCCGAACTTAAAGACTTCCGAAGATTCTTTGAACTGGAAACTCGCCCCGAGTTCTATCTCTTTAAAGACGCGCATTTCCCTTTGGGAAAATCGGGCGAACGCTTACAAACGATTAAAAAAAGACACGCTCGCTATCGGCTACTATGAATTTTTGATCGACAGCGTTGAACCGCGTGCCGGTTGGCTGCAATCCCTGGCGCGCCTTTACCGCGCAAACCACATGGATTCTCTCGCCCAAAAAATCGACTTGTTCTTCCAGGAAAAGTTCCGTTACACCATGCAGAACGCGGACAACATTTGGGTGCGCGCCTTTGAACAAGAACAGAAAGGTCTTTACGACGACGCCATTTCAAGCTACGATTCTTTGACGATTCGCCAGTTCAAGAACAGTCCGAAAGTCAAATGGGTGCAGTTCCGCATTGCCCTCTGCTACTTAAAGCAAAACAAGATCGATTCCGCGATCGCTCATTTTGAAAAGGCGAAGAGCGAAGAATATCTATGGAGTTCAAGCGGCGCACGCATGTTCCTCGGCGACATTTATCTCGCCCAAGGAAAGCTCGAAGAGGCAAAGGCCGCTTACCTCGACTGCATTCAGGATTTTCCCGTCGGCTATTATGCACACCGTTCCCGCATCAAGCTGATCGAAAGCAAGCTGATGGACTCCACCACGGTTCCCTGGCTCGCTCCGCGCGATATGTCGGAAGAAGAAACCATCCGCTGGATTCAAACGACGCAAGCGGGAACTTCGGATTCTTCGCATAGCGTTGGCCGTTACGAAATGGTCAAGCGCCTTCTCGATCTAGGTTTTGCCGAGGAAGCTTACGACGTTTTCCAATTCGCCAAAAAGAAGAACCAGAAACGCCTCGATTTTTTGTATACCTACGGGACTCTCTTCCTTTCTTACAACGAAATCATTCAGGGTTATGCTCTTGCCCGTCAATTCCAAAACGCAATACCGCGCCGTTACTTGGCCGACGCACCGCGTAACGTGATGAAGTTCCTTTACCCGAAACCGTTCTACGACAAGGTCGTCGCAGCAGCCGATTCTTCGATCGACCCGCTTTTTGTATACAGCGTGATGCGCCAGGAATCGACTTTCAACTATTTGATTACAAGCCCGGCAAATGCTCGTGGACTTTTGCAGGTGATTCCGCCGACCGCCAAAAAACTCGCCAAGGCAGAGGGCATTAGCGATTACCATCCGAACCTGCTGTACAACCCGTACATGAACATTCGACTCGGCGTCCGTTACTTAAAGGATTTGCTCGTCGAATATGAAAACGATCCGATGTACGTACTCGCCAATTACAATGCAGGCCCAAAACCTGCCAAACGTTGGCAAGCAGCCGGCAAGGATATACCTTGGGACAGACGCGCTGAAGAAATCAGCTACTGGGAAACCCGAGATTACGTAAAGCGTTGCCTTGGCAATTATTGGGTCTACTCCGAAGTTTGGAATCGCTAAATGCTGTTTTTTATTCTCACCCTCGGTGCAGCGGTATGCTTCGCATTTGGAAATGTCCTTGCGAAATCGGGCGTTGCGAAGTCCGGAGAAAAGGCGGACATTCACCATCCGATTCGCTTCATTGTGAGCTTTTTGACGTCGAAGCGCTGGTGGACAGGCTTTAGCCTTTCCGCACTCGGAAACGTGGGAAACTATACGGCGATGGCGCTGTACAACTTGAGCCTTGTCAAGCCGATCTCTGCGTTAAATCCGGTGCTGACGGCGATTTTTGGGCGTCTCTTTTTGAAAGAGCCGATCAACCGGCGCGTCGTAACGGCAATCGTCTGCGTTCTCTGCGGTCTTCTGTTCGCGAGTTCCGAAGTGGGCGAAGATCCTGGCGTGCAGAACATTCCGGCGCTTTGCATCTTTGTGGGAATCCTTCTCGCCTTCGCCTTTGCGAGCCACTTTATTTTTCGCAGTCCTGAAGTCGGCGATTCGATTACGATGGGAACCTGCTATGGTCTCTCCGATGTGCTGTACAAGAGCCTTGCGATCGATGCGACTGCCAAGGGCATTGAACTTTCGGCAGATGAACTTTTGTACTGGATTGCGGACGTGCGCGTGTGGGCCTTTGCAGCAACTTACCTGACCGCCTTTGTCTTTACACAGGTTGCGTTCTCCCGCGGTAGAGCCTTGTTCGTGATTCCGTTCAGTGCTGCAATCGGAGCTGTCGTTCCGATTCTTGCAGGCGCCCTTGTTTTTGCAGAACCGTTTCCGCCGACAAAGATCGTGAGCATTGCGCTTGTAATTCTCGGTTCGAGCCTGTTCATTGCAAGTCCGCGCCAAATGATCCAAAAAACTTTGAAGAGGAACATGTCCCATGCAAACAAATGATGTTTGGTACAAAGCCACCGGTTACTGCTCTCCCGAAGAATATGAACTCGCCACGTACTTCTTGATGGAAGCGGGCGTAGGAGCCTTGGAAGAACTCGAAACTTCTACCCCGGAACGCACGGACTTCTGCTTTTATACAGGCGACAAAGCGGAACGCGACTCCATCATTGAAAAGTTCCCGCAGTACAACTTCACCACCGAAGACGAACCCGCAAAAGATTGGGACCGCTGGTGGAAAGACCGTGCAACGCCTGTTCACGTTTCCGACCGCGTCTGGGTACGTCCGCCTTGGGTAAACTTTACCCCCGAAGAAAAAGATGCGATTCTGCTCGTTCTCGAAGCGAAAAGCGCCTTCGGCACCGGCGACCATGCAACAACAGCTCTCATGGCCGGCATGATGGAAGGCTTGGATCTGCAGGGCAAAAGCGTTCTCGACATCGGAACGGGCACAGGCATTCTTTCGATGATCGCCGACAAGCTCGGCGCAAAAAAAGTCATCGGCACCGAAATCGACATGCTCGCACTCCCCTGCATCGCTGAAAATTTTATCCAAAACGGCTGTAAAAATTCTCGCGCCCTCTTCGGATTTTTGGACACCTTTAACGACAGCGCCAAATTTGACGTCATCGTTTGCAACATGATCCGCACGGAATTCTGGCCCATGCGCAAAGACGTGGAACGCATGCTGAAAAAAGGCGGTCACTTCCTTTTGACAGGCCAGCTCACCGCCGAAAAGGATTACGTTCTCGACTGGTTTAAAGAAGCGGGCTTTACAGCCGTCCGCGAAAACACCCGTGACGAATGGTGGATTGTCGATGCTGTTCGTTGATGCTGCACTCGGAAAAACCACAAAAAAGCCGGTCTGGATGATGCGTCAGGCGGGCAGAGCCCTGCCCGAATACCGCGAACTCCGTCAAAAATTTCCGGACTTCCTTTCCTTTGTGCGGAATGCAGAAGCGGCTGCCGATGCAACGCTCATGCCGACGAACCGTTTTGATATCGACGCGGCGATTCTCTTTAGCGACATCCTCGTGGCGCTTCCCTATATGGGATTTGATTTGAAGTTCGTTCCGGGAAAAGGTCCCGTGATTTCAAATCCGTTCCGTTCCGAATCCGACCTGCAAAATCTGCACCCGGTGAATCTCGACAACGACTTGGAATACACAAAGCTCGCTTTGCAAAAAGTCCGCAAGGAACTTTCCAAGGAAAAAGCTCTGCTCGGATTCGTCGGAGGCCCGATTACCGTCGCCTCTTATGCGATTGAAGGCGGAAGTTCCAAAGATTTACACTGCACCAAGGCGCTTTACTACCAGAACAAAAGCGCCTTTGAAAGTTTCTTAAGTCTTCTTGCCGAAATGACCGGCGAATATTTGGCAAGGCAAGCGGAATGGGGCGCAGACGCGCTCGTCATCATGGATTCTTGGGCAGGACACCTTTCCCGCGAAGATTACATTCGCATGGCAAAGCCTTTCACGGAAAAGGTCATCAAAATCGTACGCCATCACACCGAAGCCCCGATAATCCATTACGCAAACGGAGCCGCGCATTTGGTAGATACATTTACCACATTAGACGTAAATGTCGTCGGCGTGGATCACCGCTCCGAACTTTCGGAACTTTTTAACAAGCATCCGAACACGATTTTCCAAGGCAACCTGGATCAGGCTCTGCTCTTTGCAAATCCCGAAGAAATTCAACAGCAAACAAAAAAGATCCTCGAACTTTCCAAGAATCGTTCGCATGTGATGAACCTGGGACACGGCGTCTTGCCGGACACGCCTCTCAGCGGAATCCAAGCGTTTGTGGACGCCGTTAGAAATTTTGATTGATTCCCTTAAAGGGATTTCGAAGAAGCGGAAGACATCGAAGAATTTTCTTTCGGTTCTTCGATCTCTACCCAATTTTCCATAGCAAAATTCAAAAATTCTTTTGCAATAGAATTTAAAGCTTCTACAGAATCTGTATATTCATATGGATATACACAAGACAGTTGAAGGTTATTGACAGAGCACCCTTCATTATAATCGACAAGTTCCCCGACTAATTCCGCACATCGGTTAGCGAAATAAGTTGAATCCTGTACGCAATTATCGCTCCAATAAGCTCCATCCAACAACCAACCGACAAAAGTACGCATCGAATCCGCCGAAGAATTCAGAAGGCGATATGTAAAAATGGCCGATCCGCCAACACGATTATCATTTCCATAGAGACCTTTTTCCTCATAATAAGCATTCACATAAATTCCCAGCGTATCATAAAGTTCTACCCGTTCTGTCGTAAACCGATAATATGTCTTCGATGACGATGTCATACTTATCATATCATCAATTCCTGTATCGGAACCTTGTTGAGCAGACGACGTATCTATGGGAATGATTCCATAAGAGATCGAAGATGACGATATCATTTCGCTTGAACCCGTCGAAGTCTCCTCATTTTTCTCTGCCGATGACACAGAAGAATCAGAAGTGCATGCAACAAAAAGAGCACTTACAAATAAAGCAAACCATTTGAAATTATTCATATTTCCGCCAAAAATTAATTTGTGATTTAGATCTGCTGTTTTAACTTATCTATAATAATATACTCTAAAGGGGTTATAAAATTAATGGATGACTCCATATTCGTGTTGAAAGTCTGTAAAAAATGCATCATTTCCCCATTTTCGCTTTCGCATTCGAAAGCTTCCAGCGGAATTTATAATATACAAATCGGACCACGTCTTGCAATTTCTGCAAGAACGTCTTTTCCGGTTCGCAGAGCCATTTCAAATCGAAGTCGCGATCGGGTGAACCCTTTTCTCGAATCCAACGGGTATAATCCAAAAGGAGCGCATCCCCAGCATCATGATCCCAGAAGAAATAGGCTTCTCCTCGGGTCCATCTTTTTTGCAAGAACTTGCGTTTTACAAAGCCAAACTTTTGCTCGATTAGTTCCGGATACGAAAAGAGCACTGGCTTCGGCGTATGAATGATCGAATCAAAAGTCAAACCCTTTTTACGCAAAGCGACACTCGTGCCGACTTCAAAACGGGTCACCGTATCGTAAAAATCTTCCCCTTCCGGTTCATCCATTAAACGTTCGCAAAACGGCGCAATCGCCTTCGGCTTCAAAAACAAAAAGAACGACTGCAAATGCGGAGCCTGCTCTTCATTCGAAGTCAGAGAAACCACATCGGCAGACATTTCTTCTGCGGTCTGGAAAAGCTTCACAAACCGATTCTGAAAATAAACGATGGAATCGTTCACGAGCACCAAACGCTCCCACTCTTCTCGGCGAAACTGGGCCGTGTATGCGATATAGCGATGCCACATGCCAAAGTCATAACCGTGATTTACGGTAAAGAACAGCTCAATGTGATGCGAGTCGAGAAACGCGTGCGAAGACGCGTCCAAGTCACGTTCGTTTGTCAGGTAAACAACGGAATAACCCGTTTGGCAAAGAGCTTCCAGCGCATAGCGAATGTAGCCCGGTAAAGATTCCCCCGTTTGAAACGAGGCGTAAAGGACCTTGCGAAGGTTGGAAGTTGGATTCGTCATCGGTTATCGCTTTTTACCATGAATGTGTCCGGAATCGCGTCGCGAATTTCCAAAAGTCGAAGTTTTCTTTTTTCGACCAAAGGATTTTTTTCCGCGGCTTTGACGGCCACGCGGTTCGTCATCCATTTCACTACGGCGGCTTGTACGCTTACGCCCACGTCCGTATTCGACGCGTTCATCGCGTTCTGCTTTGCGTTTGTTCGCCTTGCGGTCGCCACCGTAGGATTCCCGCACCTTGCGACGTTCGCTCGGGCGAAGCGTTTCAAGTTCGCTTTCATCCGGCTGCGTCACAAGGCCCAGATTTTCGGCGGCTTCGGCACGGTCGAGCTTTGCCATTTTAGAGGTTCTGCCGTCGCCGATCTTTTCGAGGATTGCAAAGTCCGCTTCACCGCGAACCGGATTGGCCCGGAGCAGCCTCACGCGAACCTTGTCGCCGCGGGCAAAGGTTTTGTTGCTACGCTTGCCGTAAACGATTCCCTTGTCCGGATTAAACACGTAGTAGTCGGAGCCTGCGATGTCGCGGAAACGCACAAGGCCTTCGGCCTGCGGATCTTCCACACCTACGTAAATGCCCCATTCCTGCACACCGGTCACGGTCGCATTGAATTCCTCGCCCAAATGTTTACGCAAAAGCCAGGTAGCGCACACCTTCAAAGACATGCGTTCCGTCTTCTGGTTCTTCACTTCGTTTGCCGAAATTTCGGAGCAGACGGCCACCACATCCCAGGCGCGCTTCACATCGGTTTCATCCGGAGTCTTGCGCGAAAGTTCGCGGTGGCACCAAAGGTCCGCATAACGGCGGATCGGGCTTGTGAAGTGTGCATAGTCCTGCCAGTTCAGCGCAAAGTGACCGAAGCAGTTGCTATCGTAATGCGCCTTCTGCATACTGCGAAGAATGCGCATGATGATTTCATCATCTCCCTTAGCACGGGCGATCAGATGCTGGTAAAGCTTAAAGATATCCGGGTTCAGGTTCGTATCGCCGCGGCGCGGCTTTCCGAGTTCACGGAGCGAAATCGGGCTGTCCTTGAACAGGTCGGGCATCTGGTAGTAAAGTTCCATAATGTCCTTCGTATCCGGAGCTTCATGAATACGGTACACACCTTGCAAATGGCGACGTTCGAGTTCTCGGGCGCAGCACTGGTTTGCAATGAGCATACATTCTTCGACCCAGTGGTCGGATTCGTTTTCTTCTCGCGGCACGATCTTTTCTGGTTCGCCGTTTTCGTCAAACTTACAACCGAATTCCGTACTGCCGAGTTCCAAAATGCCGTTCTTGCGACGATTCTCACGAAGAAGCGCTGTCACTTCCTGCAAGGCCTTCACATGTTCATCGCCCGCTTCCAAACGTTTGACCGCTTCGCCGTATGTAATGCCCGCGGTAATGTTCACCATGCTCTTCTTGAACGCAAAGGATTCCACATGGGCATCTTTGTCAAGTTCTATAAGGCAGCTGAACGCGAGACGGTCCACACCCTGGTGCAAAGAACACAGGTCGCTCGAAAGGCGATCCGGAAGCATCGGCACAGAAGTCCACGGCAAATACTGCGTAAAACTGCGCGTCAAAGCTTCGTCATCGAGTTCCGAACCCTCCGGCACGTAATGGCTCACATCGGCAATGTGCACGCCCAAATGGAAACCGCCGTCCGGACGCTTTTCCACCGAAATCGCATCGTCATGGTCCATGGCGCCGTCCGGGTCAATGCAAAGAATGTACAGGTTTCGCAAATCCACGCGGCCGTCCTTCAAATCCTTTTCGCTCGGAGCCTGCTGCTTGTTCACAAATTCCATAATGGAATCCGAGAAGCCTTCCGGAAGCGAAGAATCCTTGAGGAACTGAGCCTTTACATCGCTCCACTTAAGGTCACCTTCCATCGCGGAACGGTCCACCTTCGCGAGCATCGAATGCTTGAGCTTCGGATGCGGATACAGCGTAAACGCGATCGTTTCGCCGTCCTTGCCCGGAACCTTGCTGCGATGCGCCATCTGGTAAACCTTACCCGTGCTCGAATCGGTCACCTGCCACCAATCGTTTCCATCCGGGCTTAAAACGCCACGGTGGACGCGGCTTTCGTCATCATCGTAAGTCGCCTTACGACGGCTCGCCGCTGACGGGCGGCGGTTATCTTCGCTGTCTTCTGCATACTTCGGCTCGCCGGTCCCAGGCGTGTATTCCTTATTGCTTGTACGGGCGAGCGATCCTTCGTTCACCATTTCCGCAAGCAACTGCTTAAAAGCCAATTTCTTGTGTTTCGTAATGCCCATCGCACGGCGGAGCTGACTGCCGACCATCGGCTCGTCTCGCACAACGGCAATAATCTGTTCTTTCGAGGGCAAATCTTGCATAAAACGCCTCCTATTTACACTTAGAAAATAGGTTAATCAAAGGCTAAAAACCAAAAAAACGCTAAAAAACGTAAATTCATCACAGAATCTTGCTATTTTCCGAGCTATGAACAAGCTCCTCTCCTCACTCCAAGACATGCCCGTCGTCGGCATTCTGCGCGACATCCCGGAAGGCGCCGAAGAATCCTGCGCCAAGACCTCCGCCAAATGCGGTTTAAAAGCCATCGAAGTCACTATGAATACCGATGCAGCGGCAAGCATCATTGCAAGGCTCAAACGCTTCGCAAAGCCGCTTGGCATCCAAGTGGGAGCAGGCACCGTCCGCAACCTGAAAGATCTCGACAAGGCTCTTGCAGCGGGCGCGGAATTCATCGTTTCCCCGAATACCGTCGAATCGGTCATCCGCAAATGCGTCGAAGAGAACATTCCCGACATCCCAGGCGCGCTGACCCCGACCGAAATCCAGAGCGCCTATGAATTTGGCGCAAGCTGCGTCAAAATCTTCCCGGTGAGCCATGTCGGCGGACCTTCCTACATCAAAGCATTACGCGGCCCATTCCGCGACATTCCGCTACTCGCTTGCGGTGGAGTCTCTACCGAAAACGTCGCGGATTACTTTAAAAGTGGCGTGAACCTCGTCGCCTTTGGCGCTAGCATTTTTAAGCCCGCACGGATGCAGGCAAACGATTGGGAAACCATCGGAAAGGATCTTTCGATTTTTATAGAAAGCGTAAAGTCGGCGATTCGCTAAGGATCTCCTCTTTTACACACAAATTAAAATACAGCTGCAAGGATTTTTTTCTTTCGTCTGTAAATTCGTAATCGAGAGAATCGTAATAGCCTTTTAATTCTTCCGCAGTGAATGGGACGGGGTAACGCTCCGCCCATTTTTTTAATGCTTTCTGCGGACATGCACGAAACTTTGCAATCGACTCGCGCACATTTTCAAGGAAGGCTTCAAGTCTTGGACGCATCTCGCACGAAAGCGCCAAACGATGAATACTCCACGCCCCGAACACGAACGGAAGCCCATGCCAGTCTCTCCAGAGAAGAGCCATGTCGTAGCAATACGGCCAAGAGCCTTTCGCCTTTTCGATCAAAGCCTCATCTCCGATAAGGAGTGCCGCGTCACAATCTGCGCGTTCCGTCACATATTCCGGGCGAACGTTTGCATACTGCGAGCAAATGACCCGCAAAAGGGCAACCGACGTTCCACTCTGCGAAGTCATGTAAATGCGCTTGCCCGAAAGCTCGTTCAGCGGATAGCGGGAAAAGAGTTCCACAGAATTCACTTCGAGCTTGCACGATGTGCAAAGATCCGGAGCAAGGACAAGATCCTGCGGCGCACGGGCATAAGCGATCGAAGATGCAGGCGCCAAGTGGATTTCACCCGTCCAAAGTTTTTGATTCAGAGCGCTCGGCGCGCCATCGTCAAAAGAATAGCCTTCAAAACGCGCTTCATCGTTCAAAAAAAGATGAAAAAACGGAGCGCACACCAAAAAAGGGATTCTTCCAACACGCAAGTTCATGAGAATAATTTAACTTTTTGGCATATGGCAAAATTTCATGTGAAAAGAACTCTCTTTGGTGAAGATCAAAAAAGTTTGGTTTTTCGTGGATCCATTTTGGAAGGCGATATCGCCAAGGGTATGTCGATTAAAATTCCTGTCACCGACAAAGCCGTCATTGACGTGAAGATCGATGATGTGATTGAACTGATTACCCACGATACAGGCGAAAAGCGCACCGGCCTGATTGCCAAGTTCCTGGACGAACCGGACGCCCTCGAAATCGTCGCCGACTTGAATGTGGCAGACGAAGATCTCATCGTGGAATAACTTTTCTTAAAGTTCTAGCAGGAGACCGCAACGGAGATAGACTAAATCTCCGGTTTTTCGCAGATTCTCGTAACCGCCAAGCACAAGCATCGACGAATAGCGGCCAAGCTTAATATCCAAGCCACCGCCTACGCGCCAAATCATCTGGGCATCATTTCCAAACGCATAACCGATGTCGAAAGTCGCCGCTGGCATCATCACGCTGCCAAACGGCAAACGCATATAGGCGCTTCCCATCACCGGAACAAGAGTCACATCGCCAAAGCGCTGGTAGTCCACTCCAAGGCCCAGAAAAACCATCTGATCGACCGGATACCACCAGTGGCCCGACACGTTAAAATTGAATTCGGAAAGATCTTCCGTCGCATTCACAACGCCCGCACTCACATCCGCGGTCAAGGCTTGCGCAGGCGCTGGTGCTAAAGCCGCAAACGAAAGGGCACTTGAAAGCACAAACGGCAAAACCTTCACAACCGTCGAAGTTCCTTCCTCTTCTTCATCTCCACGGGCTTCACGCTTCCAACCGCCACCGTGTTCCTTCGCAAGCGAAAGGAAGCTGCCCTTGAGCATCGCAAAGTTCATCAGCAAAAAGTAGTAGGCGCTTCCCGAAAGTTTTGTCAAAGCCACAAGCAAGAACAAAACGGCAAGACCCATCGTCACAAAATAAACCGGACGACCGGAAGTCAAAAGAATACCGTTCAAAACGAGCAGCACAAGCGCAATATGCGGAGTCAGCCAGCGCAAAAGTTTATGCGAAAGGAACAGGTAAGCGAGCAACGGACGGAACGGATTGAGCAACGGCAAGTAAGAGAACAAGTAGTTGAAGTTCGCACGTCCAATGCGCACCTTGCGACGGTATTCGCCCGAGCCTTCCTTCGAAGTCTGCTCCGTTCCGATAGCACTCGAATCGAAGGTGCAGAAGGAACCTTTCTGCAAAACCTTGACCGTAATGAAGAAGTCATCCATCACACTCTTCTTCACCGGGAGCTGTGTGTACAGCGATTTGCGGATTGCATAAAGGGCGCCGTTACCGCCGACAAGGCGATCGAGAATGCCTTCGAACTTTTTGATTTCCGATTCTAGATCCCAGTAGCTGCGTTCGCCCGAGCCGAGCGGACTTCCGCTCTTGTCCGTCAAAATCAAATGCCCGCAGACGCAGCCGATTTGCGGATCGGCGAACGGAGCGACGAGCTTTCGAATCACGTTCGGAAAGAGCATCGTATTCGCATCACAGAAAACGAGAATTTCGCCCGAAGCCTGTCCCTGCAAACGGTTGAGCATGGCGGCCTTCCCCGCGTTCTGCGGAGCCTTCACCAGGCGAATGCCCTTGTCCGCATAGCGTTCTACGATTTCCGCGGTACGGTCCGCAGATCCGTCGTCGCCGATCAAAATTTCGAGCAGTTCCTTCGGGTAATCGATTTCGAGAAAGTTCAAAATCTTCTTTTCGATGACCGCTTCTTCGTTGTACGCCGAAACGAGAATCGACACCTTCGGAAGATTTACTTTATCTGCAATTATGCGATTCTTACGAGAGAAAAGTTCGCTCAAAAAAGGAAGCGTCACTGGGAAAATCAAATAGCAGTGAACGAGCAAAAAGAGCAGCACCCAAAAGGCGATTTCTATCGGCGTAAAATTCATTCAGCAATCCATTCCTTTTCCTTCGACAGGAATTGCATCAAAAGGATATTCATCTGATCGGCGGAAAGGCCGTTCGAATAAGTGAGAATCGAAAGTCCCTTCGGCGCGATCAGCACGTATGAAGGAACCGCTTGAAGATTCCAAACGTTAAAGAAGCATCGGTTCACGGGCAAGCGTTTGTCGTCGCACTGGATCGTATCTTCTGCGGCCTGGTTTAAGCGTACCGGGTGAAAGCGTTTATTCAAAGTTTCAACGACCTGCTTGTCGCGGTAAGTCGTCTTTTCCATTTCGCGGCAAGGAATGCACCAGTCCGCGACGATGTCGACAAAGATCATCTTCTGATCTTTTTTAGCAGAAGAAAGGGCCGCCGTGTAATCTTCCCAGTGCACAGAATCGCGGGCCGTCGTCACCGCTTTGAATTTCGGAGCGTCTTTTGCAAAAGCGGACGCAATCATTCCGCAAAGGAGAACGGCCAGGCAAAGCGAGAAAGAGAGCTTCATTTTTTTTCCCCTTTCTTTGAATCGGGCTGGTTTCGAATCTGCGGAGCGATAGCATTCACCGCCACCGCAATCGAATCCGTATATTCGACGACCGCTTCCTGGAACGGCTCCCAAAGGTCGGGACTTTTTTGAATGCATTCCGCGACCGAATCAAAGCGCTCCGCCGTATAGCCGTACTTTTCTAGAATTCGCATGCGGACTATGCGACCGTCCGTCGAAGTTTCCCCATACTCGCGCGAAGCGACTCGGAGATCGACGTACAGGCGCACAAAATCGGGGGGAATAGAATTGGAACCCTCGGAACAGGCAAGCACCGAGAGTGCAAAAATTCCAAGCCCGATTTTATTCCTTAAAGAGTCCATCGACATATTCCGCCTTGTTAAAAGGCACGAGCTGGTCGATGCGTTCACCCATTCCCACCCAGAGAATAGGCACCTTCAGAGAACTTGCAATCGAAAGAACGGAACCACCGTGAGCCGTACCGTCGAGCTTTGTCACAACAAGACCCGTCAGCGGGAAGCTTTTGTGAAAGATCTTCGCCTGGTTGATTGCATTCTGCCCCGTGTTGCCGTCGAGAACGAGCATCATATCGTGCGGATAAGACGGATCGATCTTCTTTAACACGCGAACGATTTTTGCGAGTTCTTCCATCAGGTAATCTTTATTCTGCAAGCGACCTGCGGTATCGATGAACACGACGTCACAGCCACGCGCCTTGGCCGCCTGGCAAGCATCAAAGGCGACCGCAGCCGGGTCCGAGCCTTCCGCGTGGCGCACGAATTCCGCACCCGAACGTTTTGCCCAAACTTCAAGCTGTTCAATCGCCGCCGCCCGGAACGTATCCGCCGCAGCGATCATCACCTTATGGCCTTCGTCTGCAAACTTCTTTGCAAGCTTTCCGATTGTCGTCGTTTTACCGGCGCCGTTCACACCGATCACAAGGAACACATGCGGATTACCCTTGAATTCAAACTTCGGCGGGTCCACAAGAAAGCGTTCCGCTTCGGAGCGCAAAATGTCTAGGACTTCGTTTTGCGAAAGGGACTTGCCCAAAGCCTCTTCACGGAGAGCGTCCGTCAAAAGGAACGCGGCACTCGTACCGACATCCGCTTTGATCAAACGTTCTTCGAGTTCCTCGAGCATTTCATCTGTGACTTTCCCTTGACCGGCAATGCCCTTGATTTCGCCAAGGATCGCCTCGCGGGTCTTCTGAAGGCCCTTTTTGATGGCAGAAAACAAACCCATTAGAGAATGCTCTTCACTTCGTCGATCAGTCCGTAAGCCTTGGCTTCGTCTGCCGACATAAAGTTATCGCGTTCCGTATCACGATCGACTTCTTCGATTGTTTTGCCGCTTGTCTTCGCAATGATGCTCGTGGTAATGGAGCGGATGCGAAGCATTTCTTCGGCCTGGATCTTGATGTCGCTTGCCGGGCCTTCCATTTGACCTTGGATCAACGGCTGGTGAATCATGATGCGGGCGGACGGCCAAGCATAACGCTTTCCCTTTGCACCGGCAGTCAAAAGCACAGCACCCATCGAAGCTGCCTGGCCACAGCAAACCGTCACCACGTCACTCTCAATTGCGTTCATCGCATCGTAAATTGCAAGGCCGCTAGAAATCACGCCGCCCGGGCTGTTGATGAAGAAAACAATATCGTCATGGGAAAGGGAATCCAGATACAAAAGCTGCTTCACAATTTTGCCGGCACTTTCGTCGTCCACTTGATTCCACAAAAAGATTTTACGATTGTTAGAAAAGTACTCTTCGGCCTTCTTCATGAAGTCCGGCATCTGTTCCTTTTCTTGTTCTTTTTCGGCTTTCTTTGCGGCGTTCATTCAAAAACTCCATCGGGTAAAATTTGTTCCGCACTAATTTACAAAATTTCACAGGCACCATTTTTCAAAAGCCTAAATCAAAGGCTTTATTTAGGACCCGAAGGCTTACTGGTCTTTTTCCGCCGTCAGCGGGATTTGGATTGACCTTGAATCAGAATTCTGAAGTATGTGGGCTTGCCGTTGATGCACAAATCCCGTTCATCGTTTCCTTTGCGGAATTTGATAATCTTGAACTGGTCTGGGTTGAACTTATGCAAAAAGGTAATGGGAACGCCCATAATTCCATTGTAATCTGACGGAATATCCTGAGTCTTGTTTACGTTGATAGCATCAAAGTTGTCAAACCGCGGATAAGCGTGTTCATTTCCCCTGTATTCCTTGACCAGAGGAATAAATTCATGCCTTTGTGCATTATCCAGATTCGTAAGCCACATGCAGTTGTTCGGCGAAATAATTCTTTCGCCATTGCCATTGATTTTAGTTTCTAGGCCATAGAGTTCGTAATGTTTTGGCACAATAAAACCAGAAATTCCACGGCCCATATTGACTCCCATCCACACCTTATTTTCTTTTATCAGTGCGAAAACTTCTTTATATGTAATGGCGTTAATATTGCTGATGATCAGGAATTTTTTCTTGTATTTTTCTAATTGGGAAACATATTCCCTGAACAAGGAAAATGGTGGGTTGGTCACGACTATATCACTTTGCTTCAGGAGTTCAACGCTCTCGTTGCTCCGAAAATCACCGTTTCCCTTGAAATAGTTAACATCTTTTAGGGTTGGGTATTTTTTTTCTTTTCCGGCATATTCGTAGTAGAACGCATGTTCATTTGCTTCGAATAAGTCCTGAGAGTCTCGCTTGTAGCAGGCGCAAATCAATTTTTTTAGACCTAGCCGTTTGAAATTTTCTACAAAAAATTTGTAAAAATTGCTGACTCTGGCATCATCGCAGTTGCAATAGACCGTTTTGTTCTTGAAGTGTTTTTCGTAATACTGCAATTCTCTTTCGATATCCAAAAGCTGCGTGTAGAATTCGTCTTTTTTGTTTGCCTTGGCGTTGTCCAAGAGAGAGTGATCTATTTTACGCACTATAAAATCCCCTAGTTAGATTTTGTCAGCTGTTTGGAGCATGACGCTAGAATCGCCAATTTGGACAACCTTGTTTTTGCAAAGATTTCTGTTGATTGGCATTCCGTAATTAGCCGCCGTCAAACGGTCGAGCCTGTTTATTGCTCCCGAATTATAGGTCAGGGTGACTTTTCTACCGTCGGGTCTTGTCACGACGACATCCTGTGTTAGGAAATTGGAACCTTCCAGGAAAAGGACGTAGCCATAGGAATTCCTTATTCTTTACATAAATATACAATATAATTTTGACAGTAAAATGACAGAACCCGCCATTCATTTTAGGGTAAAATAACGTTCAGAAACCCTTCAAGACAGCCTTTTTAACCTTCCCCAGGTTCCCTCAATTCTGGAAGTGGATGGGAAAAATTACTTTTGAAGTAATGAAGAAAACTGTAGAACAGACGATTGTTGCCCCTGCTACCCCGCACGGAACATCCGCGCTAGCCGTCATCCGCGTGAGCGGACCTGAAACGCGCTCCATTTTAAGAAAAATGTTCCGCTGCGAATCCCCGACACCTCGCATGGCAACTCTTGCAGTGGCAAGGCATCCCGAAACGCAAAAAAAACTCGATTCCCTGCTATACATTTTTTACGCAGCCCCCAATTCCTATACAGGCGAAGATTCGCTCGAACTTTTTCCGCACGGGAACCCTCTGATTGTCCGCAGTTTAATCGATGCGATGTGTTCCCTTGAAAACGTGCGCATCGCTTACCGGGGAGAATACACAAAACGCGCCTTCTTGAACGGCAAAATGGACCTTGTGCAAGCGGAATCCGTAGCCGATGTAATTCACAGTCAAACGCTTTCTGCTTTAGACAATGCGCACAAGCTTTTATCGGGAAAGTTCTCCAAGGACGTTCACGAACTTGCGCACAAATTAAAAGACATCTCTGCCCGCATCGAACTCGAAGTGGATTTTGTGGAAGAAGAAGCGGACCCCGATTTTGCGGGCTGGAAAGATCGTTTTACCGAAATTCAAGAAAAAGTCAAAGACCTTATCCGTCATTTCAAAAATTCCGGAGCGATCAACAAAAAACCGCGTATCGTTTTGTACGGAGCACCGAATGCGGGAAAATCGAGCCTGCTGAACGCCCTTCTAAAAGAAAACCGCGTTCTCGTCAGTGATATTCCCGGCACGACCCGCGACTTTATCGAAGTTTCTTTACCGCTTCCCTCGGGCGAAGCGACGCTTGTCGATACCGCAGGCATCGCCGAAGTCGCCCAGAATGCGCTCGACGAGCGTTCCATGGAAAAAAGCGTCGAAGCGATCGAATCCGCAGACCTCGCGATTTGCCTTGTGGACGCCACCCAAGCAAACACAGCCGAAGCGCAAAAGCAAATCGCCGAAGCCAAAGAAAAAGGGCACTGGATCGTCTATTCCAAAATCGATCTCGCAGGTAACGCTCCCATTCCAAGCGACGTCACGCTCACCCTTTCTTCCAAAGCGGGAACAGGCCTTTCGGAACTCGTGCAAATGCTCGACAAGGCGCTCTTTCCCGAAGGCGAAACAAGCGACGAATACTGGATTACAAGCGAACGAGAATGCGCCGCCTTGCGTGAAGCCGACGCAGGACTTGACCGCATCCAGGCACTTCTCGACACCAATCCCGCCGTGGAACTCATCGCCTTCGAACTTCGCTCCGTCGCCAATTCCTTGGCAGAAATCGTTGGCGAAATTTCGAGCGAAGACGTTTTGCAAACGATTTTCAACGGTTTCTGCATCGGAAAGTAAATGCAACAGCAAATTCTCGATCTCTGCAATCGCATTTCAAACGTCACCTACGAAAACCTGACGAAGATCATCCGCTATTCCGAAGCGAAAAGCGCGGACGGTGCCCGTAAACTCGACGACAGTTACGAAAACGATTTGGACGCTTGGATGGGCGGCGGTACATGCTTTAGCCTCACTTGGCATCTATACCAGGAGCTCCGCAGCATGGGTTATGCGCCCAAGCTTTTAATGGGCGACAAGCGCATCGAAAAAAACATTCACTGCGCCCTGCTCCTTCCTGTAGACGGTGAAGACTTTTTGCTCGATCCAGGATACTTGATCTTTGACCCGTTAAAAATTCCCGTCGCCATTCCATTTCAAAAAAGCGAAGCCTTTTATCCGCTCGTTCCGAACGTGGTCCGTTTAGAGCTTGAAAACGGTGTCCTTGGGCTGTACACGGGTTCCCTCAAAGGTCCTTTGAAGCTCCGGTTTGAATTCAACATTTCGGGCGTTACCCCGCAGGAATTCCAAAAACACTGGAGCGAATCCTTTGACCGCGAAATGATGACTTATCCGGTACTGAATAAGCTCGACCGAGAAAAAGGCGTCCAGTACTACTTCCAAAAAGGGAACCTGCTCATCCGCGATAAAGACGGTTCGCGCATGGAAAAGATCCTGCCAGAAGACCAAGTTTCAAAGCTACACGCGATATTTGGCATTGAAGAAGAAACGATCGAAAGAGCTCTCGGCATTTTAAGGAAATAAAAAAGACCCGCACAACAGCGGGCCTTTTTCACATTCAAGCAGAATTACTTCTGCAAGCAAACGCTTGCATTTGCAGCGCCGTAAAGGCTAATGCTGTAATCCTTGATCACGTACACCGGAATCTTCTTCAAGAGCGGCTGGATGTTCGGGTTGTAATTCTTTTCAAAGTATTCCATGAACAGATTGTTGTTCACGAGCCAGCGCAAATCCTTTTGCACCGTACCGCCGGCGAGGTAGAAACCGCCAAACGGAAGGAGGAGCGTGCACACGTCACTGGCATAACGGGCAAGCATCTTCACAAAAAGGCGCATCATTTCTGCCGCAACCGGATCCGTATCGCTTGCACGGCTAATATACTTTGGACGGTCGTTCCAGACCGTTTCTTCGATTTTCTTGAACGCATCGTTCTGCGGAACGCCCTTCGTATCGCGCCACCATTCATAAAGGTGCGCAAGGCCCATGCCGGAGCAGAGAGGTTCCACGCCCGGAACTGCGCCAATGCGCTTTTCCATGTAATCGCGGAAGTCCTGCATATCCTTGTCGAACGGGGCAAAGGTCATGTGACCGCCTTCCGAACTCGCCGGAATGTACTTCTTGCCGTCATAAGCGAGGAAAGAAACGCCCATGCCCGTACCCGGGCCGATCACCGCCTTGGTCGTCGGTTTTGATTCCGGGGTCGAACCGTCCAAGTGAGGAATCTTATAAATCTGTTTCGAATCGTTCACGTTCAAAGTCGGAATTCCGTAGCTGATTGCGATAAAGTCGTTCACGACGAGCACCGGGAAACCGAACTTACTTGCGAGATCGTTACCGTCCACGCTCCATTTGAGGTTCGTCATCACGCAGCGGTTATCGGCAACAGGACCTGCCGCGCTGATGCAACAATGGCTCGGCTTCAAATCCGCACGCTTTTCCGCAGCAATTCGAAGGGTTTCCGCAATCGGTTCTTCAAGACCGTTGATTTGAGAAGAAGCGTAGTCCGCCTTCATCACCAGGGTAAACTTGCCTTCTTTGCAGGCAACAAGTGCCAAATTTGTATTCGTACCGCCGATATCAATGGCTAAAACGAGACGATCAAATTCAGCTTCTGGGTTGCACCATTTTAATTCCATAAAAACTCCGTAAATGTTGCTATAAATATATCCAATATTTTTGCAATTCAATCAAATTTGCCCCTGTTTTGTTCTACTCCGGCGCCTATTTTTATAGTATCTTTGATACTGATGGCATATTTTTTGCTAGGCAGTCTAAAACATTTACGGCGGACGCTCGCGCTGAGCGCCTGCATTTTTTTGACCATTCTTTCGACTGCCTGCGAAGATGCCGAAGAAAACAGCCCACCGCCGGGCTTTGAAGCAGTCGAACGTCCAACGATGCTCTTCACGGACACGACCCTGCTCGATTTTTACGAAAAAGAAAAACTTTCATGGAAGGTGAAGACCGCCTATCTGGAACGCTGGGGCAGCACCGAAAAAATTTTTGCAAAGCCGATTCTTGTCGACATTTTTGATTCCGCGGGAGAACGCTCCGCATTTTTAAGGGCTGATTCAGGAACTCTCGACAGCAAGATGAATTACGTCTACGCTTATGGACATGTTTACGCACTCACCCCGAAAGGCGCTTCTGTCCGAGCGGACTCTCTTTTGTGGAATAAAAAAGACAACCTGGTGAAAACCGAAAGCTACGTCCGCGTGGTAAGCGAAGACGGCGACGTTCTCCAGGGAAAAGGCTTTGTAAGCGACGCAAAAATGGAAAACTGGCACATTCTTTCCGATGTCACAGGAATTTTTCAGGACGCAGCCAGACGCTTAAAGGAAGAAGACAATAAGCAAAGCGAAAACATTGTAGAAGATGTTCCTGCTCCGCATCGACCGCCTGCACAAAAGCAGCCCGTTCCAAATAAAGCGGTTCCGGGAGGCAGAAAATGACGTTTCGCATTCTACTGCTAGCGATTCTTCTGGGCGGATTCTGGGAAAGCGCCATTGCGCAAAGTTCCCCGCTCGTGATGCGCCACGCCGACAGCCTTGCGGTAATGCGCAAAGCGGGCTTTTTGCTGCTGAACGGACACGTTTATTTTACGCATGATTCGATCGCATTCCGCACAGCCCGTGCCACGTGGAACAAGCATCTCGACAAAGTCGACTGCGAAGGGAGCTTTCTCTTTACCCATCCCGACGGTTACATCAAAGCGAACTACGGTTCCTACCAGCGCAAAACGGAAATCGCCATCGCCAAGGGCTATGTCGAAGCAAAAGATTCCGCTGGCTCTTACGCTTTCTTCGGAAACAACCTTGTTTACAACAAAAAGAAAAAGTTCTTAAAGCTCACCGACCAGCCACTTTTACATCAGTATCAAAAACAAAAAAAGGACACGACGAAAATCGACACGACCGTCGTACGCGCAGAACTCATCACGTTCAATCAAGAAACGGAATTCGCCGAAGCCTTTAGAAACGTGACCATCACCCAGGGCGAAATGATCGTCACCTGCGACACGGGCTACCTTGATAAAAAGAACAACTGGGTCGCCCTCAAAGGTTCCCCCAAATTTAACCTCGAAGGCTACGAACTGACCGGAGATTCCATCTACCTCACAATCGACTCCGAAAAGCGCACCCTCAAAAGCGCCCTCGTCATTCGCAACGCCAAAGGCAAGCAGCACGAAAAGGGCAAAAAAGGAAAACCCGACCACTACACGGAAGCGATCGGCGACACGCTCTACGCGGAATTTAAAAACGACAAGATCAAGCGCCTTTATGTGAACTTAAACGCCCGCGGGTTCTTCTACGAAGCGGACTTTGCCGATTACAAGAACCAGATGGAAGGCGGTCGTCTGGACCTTTCCTTTAAAAACGGAAAGCTTAAACGCGCCCTGATTTCGGGCGATGCCCAAAGTACCTATTTTCACGTGATGGAAAAAAAGCGCCAGATCGACGGCAGAAACGAAGCCACTGGCGACACGATTCGAATCGCCTTCGCCGACGGAAAGGTGAAACATTTAAAACTCGCGGGGACAAAGACGCTCGCCAGCGGGCGTTACACCGACCTGACCAAACAAAACATTTTACCCAAAGTGGTAAAGGATTCGAGCGTCAAAAAATGGACCGAGCAATCCTTGAAGAAACTGGAGAAAACCGACAAAAGCGCTCCCGCGAAAAAAGAGGATACCAAATGAAAAACCTCATTCGAACCATTCGCACGGATAAGATTTGCAAAATCTACAACGGTCGTAAAGTGGTGAACGACGTTTCGATTAGCGTTTCCCAGGGAGAAATCGTCGGCCTTCTCGGTCCGAACGGTGCCGGCAAAACGACTTCATTCTACATGATCGTGGGCATGGTCCGTCCGGATTCCGGTCACATCTTCTTGGACGATGTGGAAATGACCGAAAAGCCGATGTTCCGCCGTGCAAGACTCGGCGTCGGCTACCTTCCACAGGAAGCTTCAATCTTTCGCAAGCTGAGTGTCCAGGACAACATCATGGCAATCCTCGAAACTCAAGGCTACAGCCGCAAGGAACGCAAGGAACGCTTGGAACAGCTCCTCGAAGAATTCAAAATTACGCACATCCGCAAAACGAAATCGATGAGTTGCTCCGGTGGCGAAAGAAGACGCTTAGAAATCGCCCGCGCACTCGCCGCAAACCCGGACTTTTTGCTGCTCGACGAACCGTTCGCAGGCATCGACCCGATCGCCGTCGCCGACATTCAAGCGATCATTTCCAGTTTAAAAGACAAGGGCATGGGAATCCTCATCACGGACCACAACGTACGTGAAACGCTTTCCATCACAGACCGCGCCTACATCATGTACAAAAGCCAGGTTCTGACCGAAGGCACTTCCGACTACCTCGCAAGCAACGAAGAAGCGAAGCGTATTTACCTCGGTGAATCTTTCCGCCTGGACTAAATCAAGGACGCTCTTATGGATTTAGGAATTCAATTAAAGCAAGGCATGAAGTTGGATCAGAATCTGTCCCCGCAGATGCTGCAGTCCATTAAAATGCTCCAGATGAACACAATCGAACTCCAGGCGGCAATCACTCAGGAGATCGAAACGAACCCGCTCCTCGAAGCAGAAGAGCCTGTCGATAACCGCATGGAATCCTTGGATGAACCGGTACGCGAAAGCTCGGGCGTCGATGGTGACGACAACAGCCACGATCTGATGGAACCCGGTATCGAAAATTCGATCGACTGGAATCAGTATATGGAAGACGGGTTCCGCAATTCCGAAGCGCCGTATAAAGATTTGGGCGGCAGGGATCCCGATGAAGACCTGCGCCCGGAACCGACGCGCGGCCTCAGCATGCAGGAGCTCTTAAAGAATCAGCTTCGCGAATGGAAACGTCCTCCGCAGATTGTGAAGATCGTGGAATATCTCATCGGCTGCGTCGGCGACAACGGCTTCCTCGCACCCGCCGACAAAGATCTTTTACTCGATGAAAATGCCGAAGAACAAAAAGACCCGGACATTGCCGAAGTCGAAGAAGTTCTGCAGAACAAAAAACCTTTAGAAGAAGCCTCTTACCCTGTGCAAGAAGCGTTCCACGTTCTACAATCCTTTACTCCGCCGGGAATCGGCGCTCGCAACCTGCGCGAATGCTTTTTGATTCAAGCCTACCGCATCCCGGACTTTTCCCCTCTTGCGATCCAGATTCTGGAAAAGCATTTCGACGCCCTGACCGAGCTCCGCTACGCAGCCATCGCCAAAGCTTTAAACAAAAGTACGGAAGAAGTGCAAAAAGCGGTCCACGAGCTGCACGTGCTTTCTCCGCATCCAGGCGCCCAAATCAACAACACGCCAACCCAGTCGATTGTCCCCGACATGGAAGTCGTCAAAACTGGCGAAGGAAAGTTCAAGGTCGTCATGCGCTACGAACACATTCCTCGCTTGCACATCAACGAGACCTACCGCAAAATTTTACAGCAGCCGAATGCGAGCAAAAAAGACAAGGACTATGTGCGCGACAAGCTCAACGCCGCGAACGCGTTTATCAAAAGCGTGGACAATCGCCGTAGCACAATCGAACTTGTGATGAACGCGATTCTCGAAAAGCAACACGACTTCTTTGCCAAAGGCCCTGAAAATCTAAAGCCGATGATTCTGCAAGACATCGCCGATGAAGTCAAGCGCGACCCGAGTACGGTCAACCGCGTCACGAACGGCAAATACGTCGACACGCCTTACGGCATTTACGAGCTCAAGCAGTTCTTCAGCTCGGGCATCATCCAGAGCGACGGCAGCGCTGTCGGCTCGGCAAAGATCCTCGACACGATCAAGGACCTTGTCGCAAACGAAGACCGCTCAGCTCCGCTTTCCGACCAGGCGATTGCCGATGCCCTCGAAAAACAGGGCATGAAGGTCGCCCGCCGCACGGTCGCCAAATACCGAGAAGAACTGAAAATTCTGCCCGCAAGGCATCGAAAAGCCTTAAAATAAGGGTTCACAAAGGAGCTATTCCAAATTAGAAGCCGAAAAAGAAAAAATTTTTCTCGAAAAGCGTTCTTTTTTGGAAAATAAAGATGTATATCCATTGATGGGAGGACGTCCAAAGTTCTCCAAAAGTTATTTTCCACCCTTAACTGGAGGTTCGATATGGAAGTTCAAATTGCCGCTCGTCATTGCACTATTTCTGATACTCTTCAAGCTACCCTTAAAGATGCAGTGGACGCACTTGGAAAATTCTATCCGAACATTACTTCTGCTTCCATCGTTCTCGACAAGATCAGCGATCTCAGTCGCCATGTGGAAATTTCTCTGAATGTGAAGGGCGCAACCGTCGTCGCCTCCGCAGACGAAGAAACAATGGGAAAGGCGATTGATGTCGCTTTCGAACGCGCGAAAGTGCAGCTCAAGAAGGCTAACGAAAAGCAGAGCGCCCATCAGGCGGAATCGATGGCAGAAGTCACCGCTGCTGCACAAAAGTAAAAGTGGCATACTACTGTTTTAACAATCAAGATATCAAGCGCCGAGCCCTGTGCCCGGTTCTTGATTTTTTTAAACACTTCCAGAAACCGCTGAAGCTCAAGCTTCACACGCCGGAAAATTCCTTAAAAACCAATATTTCTCATATCGGGATTCATCGTCCGGGCCTTGCGATGTCCGGGTATCTTTCTGTTTATAATCCCGATCAAATCCAGATGATCGGCTCCACGGAATGGAGCTATCTAGAAAGCGTCGGCAGCGAAGCCCGCGAATATATTTTCGCCAAGCTTTCTGAATTTCGATCTCCCATGTGGGTGCTGACACACAATTTGACGCCGCATCAAGAACTTTTGAACATGTGCGTCAAACAGAACGTTCCGCTCATGACAACGGAACTTTCGACCTTTGACTTTGCAAAAGAAACGCAGCGTTTCCTTGAACAGTATTTTGCGGAATATACGTCCGTCCATGCGAGCCTCGTTGACGTTTACGGCGTGGGCATGCTCTACGTGGGCGACAGCAACGTCGGCAAATCCGAATGCGTGCTCGATCTTGTGGAACGCGGTCACCGCCTGGTTGCAGACGACTCCGTTCGCATCACGCGCATCGGCGATACGCTCATCGGTCGCTCAGAAGCCCTGATCAAACATCACATGGAAATCCGCGGCATCGGCATCATCGATGTCAAATCCATGTTCGGTATCAAATCCGTGCGACGAAAAAAGAAGATCGAAGTCGTCATAGAACTGCAACCGTGGCAGCAGGGTATGACTTACGAACGCACGGGCCTTTCCAACGCATACGAAGAAATCCTCGGAGTTAAGGTTCCCAAAGTTTTGATTCCGGTCGCTCCGGGCAAGAGCCTAACCGTAATTTCCGAAGTCATCGCCATGAACGCGCTCATGAAAATGAACGGTGTGGACGCCGCCAAGGAATTTAATGCTAATTTGTTGAAAGTCATTCAAGATAAGGCACAAGGTCTTTTCAAGGATGACGGTTTTAACGACGTTCTGATCGGTACCACGTATGAATAGCAAGATTTCGATGCACGGCAACAAGCGAATGCTCTTCGGTGTTCTGTTCCTTGCCAGTCTCATCTTCTTGCTCTGGTATTTTTTTCACCCTCTCAGCCCTTATAACGAGCGCACCCATTACACCGCCGCCTTTAGCGTTGTCGGTCCCATCGGCAGTGGAAGCAATGTGAAAATCGGCGGACTCCCCAAAGGCCGTATTCTGGGAATGCACAAAACAGATTCCTGCATCTACGTCACCTTCGAAGTGGTCTCCACAGTTTCTATTCCCAAGGATTCGAGACTCACCTTTACGACAGTCGGATTCCTCGGCAACCACGAAATCTGCATCCATCTCGGCACCTCCGATACAGTCTACACATCCAAGGATACGATTTTTAATACTCTCTTCGATAAGGGATTGAACACCGCCCTCGCCGAATTCAATACAACTCTCGAAACAACCCTCGCCCTGCTCGACACCATCGAAAAAGATTCCGACCGTCAAAAGCTTGACCGCGTGATTCGCAAAGGCAAGAACTTGGTCGCAACCGCAAACAACGACATGGAAAGTTGGAAAAACGAAGCGAAAACCCTCTTTGAAAATCTTTCCTCTTCCGCAGACAAGCTTCAGAATTCCTTTGAAAAGTTAAAGTCCGACGCAGGCGCCCTCGAAGGAGACTGCTCCGAACTGCTGTCCAAACTGGAACAGTTGACAACTTCCGTCGAAAATACCAAAATCCAGTCGAAAAGCGTTCTGGAAAAGCTCGCTCGAAACGACAACACCGCCGCTCTCGTGATGCAAAAAGGCAGCGAAGTTTCTAAACAGCTGGATGCAATCCGAGCAAGTGCACAGGCACTCATCGCTGACGTTAAAAAACACGGCATCAAGCTGAACGTCGACATCTTCTAAAGATACCTTTTTTATAAGTTTCTTCCCCTCATAAATACTTATGTTTAGGGTATGGTTCGTTTGGAAAAATATGCTTTGGCAATCGCCACTCTCAGCGGTCTACTTCTTTCTTGCAGTGACAATCTCGATGACGTCTCCGTAGATGATTTGACTCCTCCGGGAGAAATTCCTGCGGATGCCGAGAATTTTATGCGCAGCGCTCCAGTCGTCTTTACCGAAGTGAATCCTCAGAATTTCACGTTCCAAGATGAAGACGGCGACAATTCCGATTGGATCGAGCTTTTTAACCCCGCCGATACCGCAGTGAACCTGAAAGGCTTTTCTCTTTCGAATTCCGAAAGCGAGCCTCGCAAATGGACATTCGGAAACGCGATAGTTCCGCCTCAGAGTTTTTTGATCGTTTATTTTTCGAAAAAGGACCGTGCCGATTACGAAACTCCTTCAGATTCTACCGATATGCTGGGGAGTGGCGTGTGGAGTTGGAGCGATTCCCAATCCACCCCTGTTGCAGGCAATAGCATTGCAGAACCTTGGCAGACTTCGAATTACGTTTCTAGCGTAAACGGAAGGCGCTCCATTTCGGGGCAGATGCAACTTGCGGTCAATACGGAACTTGGCTGGAGCAGTGCCTGTATTTTCGTCGGGGTGAATTCCGGTTCGACTTCCGATGTGCAAGACTTGAAAACGGCGAATCAGCTTCTGCTGACGGGTTACGTGACAAAGGACGAACCTTTGGAAATTCGCCTTACGCAGCCCGATTACGATGATTGGCTCGGCTGGTCGACAACGATTACCGGTACCGGGGATTCTTCGACAGTGTACAAGATTACCCTGCCGACGGGAACCTCCTTTCCGGATTTGCAAAACATTTACGGGACGCGTTTCGCCGCGGTCAACAATCACTACAACCGTGTACAGTTCAAGTTCACCTCATACATCGCCTGCAACCAGGGACATTTTCCCCATACAAATTTCAAACTTCCCAAATCAGGCGGGAGCGTTTTCCTGTTTGATTCCACAGGCGCCCTGCGCGATTCCATTCTTTACCCTAGCGTTCCCCAAGGAAAAACCTTTTCCTTCGCCGGAAACGGTTGGGGCTTTGCAGAGCCTACTCCGCTCGGGATTACGAGTGAAGCTTATGCTGTCCAAGCCACAAACCGCTTTGAGCTTCCCGAATCCGGATTTTACACGGATCCGTTTACGGTCTCCCTCACAAGCGATTCTTTGAGCGTTGCCCGCTGCGAACTCGGCGGAAAACTTCCGACGGAAACAAGCCCCGTCGTCACCACGCTCGACATTTCCCAAACTACAGTTCTCCGCTGCGCCACGTTCCGCACAGGCGCCTTGCCAAGCGATGTTAGCACACGCACCTACATCTTTGAAAGCGCGCCGAGCATCGCTACGGCTTTCATCACCGCCGACCCGAATTCTCTCTTTGATCCGGACTCGGGAATTTACGAAGAAGGCCCAAACGCAAGCCCCGAAGAACCGCATTACGGCGCAAATTACTGGCTCGACAAAACGATCCCTGCCGAAATCACCTTCTTTGAGCCTGGCGCCCAAACGCCCGCATTCAGCAAAACGGTCGGCTACGAAATCTTCGGCAATTACAGCCGTACAAACGCTAAAAAATCCTTCGCCCTCAAATTCCGCAAGCGCTACGGAGATTCCGAACTCGAATACAAGATTTTCCCCGAATTTCCAAACCTCACCGTTTTTAAGGATCTCGTCTTCCGCAACAACGGCGGGAACTTTTACCAGGATTACATCCGAGACAGACTCGGATCGAGCATCACGCAAGGCTTAGGCGTCGATTATCAAAAGGCTCGCCCATCGATCGTCTACGTAAACGGAAAATACTTTGGCATTCACAATATCCGTGAACGCCTGAACGAAAACTACTTTCTCACGAATTACGGCTATGACGAAGGCTCCATTGACCTGCTCAAAACCAACAACGAGGTCACCTGCGGCAGCGCAAGCGATTACCTCGCCCTCGAAAGATATATCCAAGCTAACGATCTCCGCGACAGCGCCGCTTACGCCTACGTTCAAAGCCTGATGGACGTGGACAATTACACGAATTACATCCAAACGGAAATGTTCATCGCCAATCGCGACTGGCCAGGCAATAACCTTAAAAAGTGGAAAAGCCATTCGCCCGAAACCAAGTGGAAATGGATGCTCTACGATTTAGACTGGGGATTTGACAACGGTCACGCCGAAGACAGATACGCATCCATGAACATGTTCGAATACACCTTGGATTCCACGGCGACCAGTTACCCGAACGGCGTCGAATACACGGTTCCCATCCGAAACCTGCTCAAGAATTCCACCTTCCGCAATCGGTTCATCAACCGCTTCGTCGCGCTGACCGTAACCAAATTCAGCATCGATACCGTCCTTGCAAAAATACACAGCATGATGCAAGAAATCCAGGCGGAAATTCCCCGCGATCAGGACCGTTGGGACCATAACGCAAGCTATATGGAAAACCAGCTTTCCAAGATCGAAAATTTTGCCAAAATCCGCCCCGCTCAAGTCATTGCCGAAATGGAAGACTATTTTGGGCTTTCTGACTTCGCCACAGTCACGCTCGACCCAGGAAGCTGCGGCACGATTTCCGTTGACGGCATTTCCCTGCACCATGCGACCGCGCTCAAGCTTTACCCGAATATTCCGGTAACGCTTACCGCAGAACCTTCAGCCGGTTGCACGTTCATCGGTTGGAACGACGGTGATACTTCTAGCGTTAAAACGCTCCTCCCTGCTGACGGAAGCGCCTATACCGCTCTCTTCCGCTGAAGCAAAAGTTCAAAGCCTTAAACTTTTCTAAAATTGCGTTCAAATGAACAAAGCGACTCTTATCATTGCGGCGAGCATGCTCGCCAGCCGTGTACTCGGCATTCTCCGTGAAATGCTCCTTGCCCGTGCAGCGGGCGTCACCGCAGAAAAGAACGCTCTGGATCTCGCCTTCCTCATCCCGGATATTCTGAATCACGTAGTGAGCACAGGCTTTCTTTCGATTGTCTTCATCCCGATCTTTTTTGGCTACAAGACAAAAGACGACGAAGAGGGTGCCTGGAAATTCTTCAGCAATGTGCTGAACACGATTGGCATTCTTTTCCTAGCTTTAATCATCCCGTCCTTCATTTGGATGAAGGAACTGATCAGTCTCTTCACTTCGGCGGCGGATTTGCCCGAAGAAATCCTAGACTGCGCAACATACTTCGGCAGAATCATTTTGCCGGGACAGCTCTTTATCTTTGCAGGCAGCTTCCTCGTCGCCGTACAGCATACCCGCAAGCAGTTCACGATTCCTTCGTTGACGGGCGTCATCTACAACCTTGCGGTTATCGGCGGCGGTATCATCGGAAGCGATCACGGTCTCGAAGGATTTGCGTGGGGCGTTCCCATCGGTGCGTTCATCGGTTTCTTTGTTCTGCAGATTTTTGGAGCCTACCGCAGCGGGATACATTACCGCTTCTATTTGAACCCGAAGCATCCCGACATAATACGGTATGTGAAGATGATGTTCCCGATGTCCTTTGGCGTCGGCAGCATGTTCGCATTTGAATTTATCATTCGAAGCTTCGGCGGCATTTTCGGTTCGAGCGGAATTTCTAGTTTGAATTACGCCTACCGTGTGATGTACACTCTCGTCGCGGTCTTCGGATTTTCCGTTGGCGTTTCCGGCTACCCGGATATGGCGCGCCTTGTCAAAGAAAACAAGTTTAGCGAGCTGAATAACAAGATCTGGTCGAGCCTTTCGAGAATGTTCTGCATTCTCGTTCCAGCGGTCATCACAATCTGGGCACTTTCCTTCCCCGCTGTGAGAATTCTTTTTGAACGTGGTGCCTTTTTACGCGATACGACGGAATACGTGGCAAAACTTTTGCACTGGTATTTGCCGGCAAGCCTTGGTCTTTGCCTGCAAGCGGTGCTCGTGCGTTCCTTCTATGCAAAAGAAAAGATGTGGACGCCAACGCTCATCAACACGGGCATTTTCCTGCTGACGATTCCCGCCTACCTCTTCTTCGCCGAGGACTTCGGTATTTATGTAGTCCCAATCATCGGAGCCTCGGGCGCCATACTCCAAGTGGCAACGATGGTGTTCCTCTGGGCGCGTCAAACGGGTACGGAGGGCATGGAACATGCTCTTTGGAATATGGGAAGAGCGCTCGCCAGTTTCGCCGCGATGATCGTCATCGCTATTGCTATCGAGAATATTTCATACGACTTTGTCCGCAGTTGCTCGCTGTTCGCTCTGATCGTTTATTCAGGCTTTATCGGCATTCTTCTTTTCCCTACGTGCCTTGGACTACAAAAAGCAATTGGTTCCGATGACGCAGGCGATATTTTAAATGAACTTCTCGGAAAAATTCTCCGTAAGTCGCGCATTACAAAAAAAAATTTGTAAATTAATGCAGAACACTTTCGCGTTCAAGGAGATAATCTATGGAATTAAAAGGCTCTAAAACAGAGAAGAACTTGTGGACCGCTTTTGCTGGAGAATCTCAGGCTCGTAATAAATACACCTACTATGCGTCTAAGGCGCGCAAAGATGGCTACGTTCAAATCGCAAACATCTTTGAAGAAACAGCGGGCAATGAAAAGGAGCACGCTAAACTTTGGTTCAAGTATCTGAAGGGTGGTGAAATTCCCGACACCATCGCAAACTTGAAGGATGCCGCTGATGGCGAAAACTATGAATGGACCGACATGTACGCTCAGATGGCGAAGGAAGCTCGTGAAGAAGGCTTCAACGAAATCGCGAGAAAGTTCGAAATGGTCGCCAAGATTGAAAAGGAACACGAAGAACGCTATCGTAAGTTGCTGAAGAACGTAGAAGAAGGGCTTGTCTTCTCGCGTGACGGTGACACGATTTGGCAGTGCTCCAACTGCGGTCACATCATCATCGGCAAAAAGGCTCCGGCCGTTTGCCCGGTCTGCAACCATCCGCAGAGCTACTTCGAAATCAAGAAAGAAAACTATTAAAGCTTGTTGTCAGATCAACAGCAAAAAATCCCCGTGCGAGTGCACGGGGATTTTTTTGAATCTTAACCGAATTACTTCTTGAGCAAATCGCGGATTTCCGTCAAGAGAACTTCTTCCTTGGACGGTGCCGGCGGTGCTGGCGGCTCAGCCGGTTTTGCTTCTTCCTGCTTGCGCATGTTCTGCATAAAGCCGAGGAACTTCTTCATCACGATGAAGACGACAAGAGCGACAATGAGAAAGTCCAAAACGCCACCGATGAAGTTACCGTAAGGGATCGCGACACCAGATTCCGTCGTGTAAGAAAGCGTCTTCAAACCTTCGGCGGCATTCTTTGTACCCGAAACAGCTGCGATGATTGCTGTCACGCACGGCATCACGATGTCGTTCACGAAAGAAGTGACAATTTTACCGAAAGCACCACCGATAATGACACCTATCGCCATGTCGACGATGTTGCCCTTAAACGCGAACGCCTTAAATTCAGCAAGAAGGCCTGTAGCCTTATTTTTAATGTCCATACATGGATTCCTTTTTAATGGATAAGTTGAATCACTAGTGTCCTCAAAAATTTAAAATAAAAACAGGCCGTTGAAAAGGTCAAGTGTTCCTTCCTCGACTTTTCGTGCTTTTCAACACTTCTAGCAGTCAAAAGTTCCTGGAGCGGGATCTTATCGGTAAGCGAACTAGCGCCAGCCGTTTGACGGCCTTTCCTCGAATCACCCCGCTATCCCAAATGCGAAGAAGCTATTTCTTCTTATTCAAGAATTCGGCTCGTTTCCGCAACCATTCATCCATCAATGCTCGTAGTTCGCGGGTATTGACCGTGCAGATTTCCGTTTCATTTTCATCCTCGGGATAGAGGAATTCTATTACCGTTTTGTCCTTGTCAACCTCGATTTAGAGGTGCCCATATAATAATTATTCCAAGTTGGCACAATTACTATCTTTGACCCATGCTTTGGGTCACACTCGCACTTGGATCCGCCTTATTTTTAGGATTCTATGACATTGCAAAGAAAAAGGCTCTTACCGGCAACGCCGTTTTGCCCGTCCTGTTCTTTGTCAGCTTAACCTGTACCGCCGTTCTTTTGCCGGTTTACGTCCTCGGTAAAATTCCATCGCTTGCGCTTTCCGAGCATTTGATGCTCCTCGTCAAAGCGGCGATCGTGACCGCAAGCTGGATCTTTACCTTCAACGCGGTCTCCCGTCTACCGCTCAGTCTCACCGCTCCCATCCGCGCAAGTGCGCCGATCTTTACTATCGCGATGGCGGTCGCCATCATGGGAGAACGTCCGAGCTCCTTTGAATGGATCGGCATCGGCTTTGCCATGGTGAGCTATTTCCTCATCAGCATCGCATCCCGAAAGGAAACGGGACACTTCTTTACGAACATCTGGATTCTTTCGATGTTCTTCGGCACCTTTCTCGGATCGTGCAGCGGCGTGTACGACAAGTTCCTATTGCAAAGGGCAAAGCTCGACCCGCTCGCAATCCAGTTCTACTTTAACATTTACATGGCATGCATCCAAGCGTTCAGCATTCTATTACTCCGTTTCTTGCAACGTAACAAGCCGGACCGAAAACGCTTTGAATTCCGCTGGATCATTTTGGCGGTGGGCGTTCTGCTCGTCATCGCAGACCGTTTCTACTTCCTCGCCGTCCACGAACCGGACGCCCTGATTTCCGTCGTCACGGTCATCCGCCGTTCGAACGTGCTGATCAGTTTCGCCGGTGGGCTGATTTTCTTTAAGGAAAAACGCACCAAACTCAAATACGTCGCCATGGTGGGTATTCTAATCGGGCTTTTCTTCTTTGGCTTAAAATAAACGATTCAAGAATTTCTGCGCGTCTTCGCAGACGACAACGTCCTTGTCGAAAAGGCGTTGCAAGCGTTCGATTGAATTGTCCTTCTTAGGTTCAAAAACGACAACATTTCGAATACGGGTCCGATGTTTCAAAAGAAACGGGAAGCTGTTTCCGTCCGTCTGCGGAAATCCGTAGCCGATTACATAGATTTCATCCGCTCTCGAAAGGTAATAGTCCGCCTTCGCCCAAATGACGTTAAAAAGGCTCCCCCGCAAAAAGGAATCCTTCGCATGCGCCATCGGAATAAAAATCGGATTGTCCTTTTGATACATCGGAAAACTGCGGTCGCCAGGTTCTATACGACAAACGCTTTTCAAATCAAAATCTTCGCCCGTCCCCTTGACCGGATACCAGTTGAGCGACCCGTGCAGTTTCAAAAGGTCAATCGTCCGCGAACGGGAGCCGCATTCCGCAGAACGGTCCGCGCGCTCGATGTTCACCCCGTAATCCACGGCAGTCGAAGCGCAAAGTTCCGGATCCTGCAGCACCTGGTCTTCAATCAACGTGTCGTAATTGAAAGAGAGAATCAGATTGTCCCGCTTGGAATTGGCACGGTCATTTGCCACCGCATTCAAAAAATGCGAAAGGTTCTGGGAAGCCTCCGCCGAAAGCGGCACCGAGCGGTGCATCGAAAGAGCGATAAACCGGAGCAATTCAAAACGGAGCGTCGCATTGTGCAAACGTTCTTCTTCGCTCGGAAAAATCTGCGTCGCGAGAATGTTCGTCGCGACCGATTCAATCTTTAAATATTCCGATTCACCACGGCAAAGTTCCCGCAAAAAGTAGCAATAATTCCGGAGCGTCATGCACTCCGGATAAATCCCGTCGGGGATGCGACCGTTCAAATCCTTGAGCGTCGGCATCTCGGGGCAATAGGACTTACTAAAGCCCGAGCCGACGAGAAAAACGCGACGGTAGTGATCTGAAGAAATCAGGAATTGCCTCTCTGCGCCATGCGCTGTTGCTGGGCGTAAAGGCGAGCCATTTCCATACGGTTTTCTTCGCGTTCACGCTTCTTCGTTTCGGACTTGCAGCTCACGCACTTGGTCGCCGTCGGCACCGCTTCGAGGCGAGCCTTCGGAATCAACTTCTTGCAGACCTTGCAAATGCCGAACGTGCCGTCTTCGATACGCTGAAGGGCTTCTTCCAAGTATACGAGGTACTTGCCATCGCGAGCGGCTAAGTCAAAGTTCGTTTCGAGGGAATTGTAGTCGGAAGCGACGTCCGCCATGTGAGTGGCATAACCGGCCGTTTCACCGCCCTGATCACGCTGCCCTTGGAACGTTTCGTTGTTCGCGACGTCGCTTTGAGCAGCGACCAGTTGACGGCGACGTTCTTGCAAAAGGGCCTTGAAGTAATCCAAATCCTTCTGACTCATTTTTTCTTGCTTCTTTTCTGCCATCTTAACCATTCCTCTCTTGGACTACTCTCTGGATTGAGAGTACCATTGCCCGCATAAACTATTCTTTTTTTTAGAAAAGGGGCGGGCTTTTATAAAAATTGTTCAAATTTCCGAAGTCCCACACCAAAAACTATCCCGGTGAATGACCGCAAACCGATGATTGCCACCTGTTGCCGTGTCATAATGAGCCAAAGGCGTGGTTATCGAACGGATATTCCAAACTCCGCGCCCCAAAGGAGTTCAATCGACGCATTCGGAATGATTTCTATCAATTCACGGTGATGGTTCAGCACATCGGGCGCAGAAGTCATCGGTTCAAGCGCAATGCTTTCACGGTCAGGGGGAGTGTAAATTTGAATACCGCGCCACAGATCCTTGCCCGTCTTCTGCCAAACGTCAATCTGGTTTCCCGTTTCGGGATTCTTCAAAATGACCGAAACCCGGTCCGAACTTTCGGCGTCAAAAGCGAAATAATCGTTGATGAAAGTTTCCGCGATCGGAGTGTTTCCTGTGAAACGCGTTTCCGCTTCGAGTTCCCCTGTAGGAATATCCGCGGAATCGAGCAGCGCCTTATGAGAAGGCGGCATCGAAAGCGTCAAAGCGTTCACCTTTTTGCCGAGCATAAAGTACGGGTGGAATCCCTGTGCATAGGGGAGCGTTTCGTGATACGTATTTTTCACAATGGATTTTACGGTAAAGGATTTTCCGTTGAACGTATAAATATTTGTTACTTTATACGTAAATGGATAAGCGTTCGCATCGCCATAAAAATCCCGTGAAAGAGTCAGCACCGTTTCTGTTTCGTTCGAAGCAAAAGAAACGAGCTGCCACGGGAGAACATGCAAAAAACCGTGAAGCGCATGCGGAGCCCAGCTTACGTTGTTCACCAACTTGTAATCCTTTCCCTTCCAATGCCACTTGGCGTTTGCCGTGCGGCCCGGCCACGGAGAAAGGCAAACGCCCGCGTTCGTATCCGCCTGAATTTTGCGGAAGGTTTCCGCGTCGCGGTAACCGTAAAGCAAGTCCATTTTTTTGCCGTTCACCGGGACGCGCCAAGCGTTTAAGCCTGCGCCCCATCCTGCAAGGATTTCCAGTTCGCAGTCATCCGCATGGACCACGTAACGTTCTACTGTTCCGAGCGGTTTCAATTCCAAGGAAAAGTTCATTTGTAAAGTCCTCATTTTTTCACTTTCAAAAATTCCGCATGAATCCAATCATAAAAACGTTTGGAATCATTCGCATGGATCAGTCGCCATTTCGCATAAACAGACCTGTCGGCATTTTCAACAATCGTGTAAACAAAAGCGTCCACTAGATTTTCTTTCACAAGTCCCTTGTAAAAAGGAGTCAAGACATTCGAATAGTGACTTTCATCAAATCCCGCGATCAATTCGACAGCATCCTTAAACATGTGGGCCAAGTATTCTGCGATCTGTTCTGACGTGGTATCCTTTTCATAAAATTTTCGATTCCCTAAAGAATCCATGTTCGCCAACGCATAAGCTAAAATAAAAGCATCGTGCAAATCCGCCTTTTTTGACTTCTTCGGCAAATTCATCGTAATGGTATCCTTTGCCCGAACCGTCACAAGTCCCTTTGAATTCTGATACAAAATACGAAGCATATTCTGCATTTGATCTTTTTTCTGGGTAAGCAAAAGCGAGTACATGCCATAAGAAAAAACGTCCGTCCAATTGCCCAGATTTTCAGAAACGAAAGTTAAATAGTAATATGTACTTGGATGAAGCTTTGTATTCCGCGTTGCTTTTACAAACCATTCAGCAGCCTCTACATCCCGCTTTGCTCCCATGCAAGTTACACCCGCATTGAAAGGAATATTGTAAGAATGGGGAGCCTTCGCAAATCCCGCTTTGTATGCTTCTAAAGAGGAATCCGGCATTTTCATCGCATCATAAATCGTACCGACCATGCTTGCAATCGATTCTACCAAGCGAGGATCCTGATTCAAGCGTTCCGCCTCTTTCGCAAATTGAAGCGCCTGTTTTACATCGCCTTTTGCGTAATAGGAATAACCGAGCTCGTACTTGACAAGTGCACTTTTCGGATCGAGTTTTTCGGCTTCTTTATATTTTGCAATTGCGTAATCGTATTTTCCCTTGTCGTGAAATTCAGTTCCTTCTTGAACCAGCTCGTTCACGCCGGCAAACGAAAACGCCATAAAACTGATGAGAAAAAGAAATACATTCTTCATTTTATACACCATTCATTCATTCCAAAAAGAAAAGTAAAAATAAAAGCTCTGCGAAAATTCGGCAGCACGGAACTTTTTATATTAAAAGGCAAATGAGTACACGTTATAAAATTAAAGATGTCCGTTGCGAACAACCCGGTGACGGCATGCCGACGATCTATAAAACGAGCAAAAGTATTTTCGGAAACCTGATCACGCAGGATTATTCCGAAGAAGTCGACAGCTATATCGTTTACACAAGTCGGAATTACGAAAGATTTTTGAAGGACAGTGCAAACCCTTTATTCCGCGCCATGCACTATCTGATTTACATTGTGCAAGCGGATTGGGCGGAATCCAAAAAATTCATCGATGAAACTAAAGGAAAATTCGTCGATGAATTGACGACCCCCGAGATTCGGACAACGCTTTAGGCTTCGACTTTATCTTCGACAGCCTTTTCGTTCTTCGCTTCGTTCTTGGTTTCACACTCGTCTTCGATTTCCTGCTCCGCTTCCACGTTGCGCATCATCGCAATGCGGGTAATCACAGCCACAGCTGCGGCAAAAACAGTCACGATAGCGCCGACGACAATTCCCTTCTTCATGAAAACTCCTTTTTTCTGATTCTAAAATAATATTAAAATTCACATATCGGCGATTTTTATTTTAAAACAAAAGTCTACGGCATAAAACTACGCCGTAGACTTTAATCACTGCTCCAGTTTCCTGGATTAAACCCTTCCTTCATTCAATATAACGGCAGTTTTCAAAAATCGGTTCAAAAATTCTCACCGGCAAATGTCCAAGTTAGAACATTCAAACCTATAATTTGATAATTTTATTCAAAAAGGAGTTTTTATGAGAAAGGATTTTGGCAAAAAGGCAATTATCACACCGCTTCCTGTTTTGATTATCGCCACTTACAACGAAGACGGCACTGCAAACGCCATGAATGCAGCCTGGGGCGGCCAACGTGAAGACGACCAGATCACGATTTGCCTCGGAACAAGCCACAAGACCGTGGAAAACCTGAAAAAACGCAAAGCTTTTACCGTGAGCTTCGGCACTCGCCAAACCGCAGTCGTCTCCGACTTCTTCGGTATCGTCAGTGGCAAAAAGTTGCCGAACAAGGTGGAAAAATCTGGACTGCACGTTATGAAAAGTGCAAACGTAGACGCCCCGATGTTCGAAGAATATCCGCTGACTCTCGAATGCACGATTCTTGAAATGAGTCCGGACTGCGACGGCAGCACCTATATCATTGGACAGGTTGAAAACGTGAGCGCCGACGAAAGCGTTCTCGGAGAAGACGGAAAGGTGGATTTAGGCAAGGTACAACCGATTTCTTACGATTCCGTCGCCAAGGCTTACCGCGTCCTCGGTGAAAAGGTCGGCAAGGCATTCAGCGACGGAAAGCAGCTGCTTTAATTCACAACTAGTCTTCATCTTTGATGCAGCGAACGGAGCGGTAATCGTTCTTCCAGTTGCCGCCCACTCCTGCATCATACGCACAGACGTAGAATGTTGCCACCTCGCGATCGTCACTGTAAACTTCGTCGATAGCCCAGAATCTGCCACCGATCCATCCATTTCCAAATGAAAATGGATAAACCGAAAAGCCAAGCATGTCGTTTGCCTTGGAACTTATTCCACCACTTTGAATTCCTTCGTCGGACCCTAAAATTCGCAAAATGTTTCCAGGATGCTGATACGCAAAGTCATCTGTCGCATATACGGAATTTAACAATTCTTCCCATTCCGCTTTACTCGGAATATGCCAGCCGTAATCACAGGCACCGCGAATTTTACCCGTCAAATTGCAGGTTTTGTTAAAACCGCATTCCATAGGATTTGTCTTATCGTTTGCTAGCGCGATCGAATCAATGGCTGCGACCCAGAAATAGCCACGACCCGTCACTTCGCAACCGGCGGTTCCACCACCATCCGTCGGATTATATACATCTTCAAGGCAAACGCTCTTTTTATATTTCACATAATTTTCGTCTGTATAATTCAAATTTTCCGCAAGCCATGTCTGGTTACCAATTTTTACTGTATAGTAAACCTGTCCATCACGGCTGTCCGTCATCTTTCCATATTGAATATCCGGATTCAAGCGGGCGCTCTTCGGAACTTCATTTGCCCTGCGGCTCGCGTCTGTAACACTTACCCAGCCGTAACTTGGCGTACAGTAAAAACGGAAAGCCGAGTTTAGATTTCCATTCGTCATGGTTCCTACTTCCGATGCGGTACAAGGCTTACCGTCGGTATTGATTTCAACCGTTGTCGCTAAGCGGTACCCAGTCGTATCGCACATGTAATATGTAGAATCATAGTGATAAAGATCTTCGATCGCTGTCGCTGAAGTATCGATAATCAACGTCAACTTTTGGATTTTTCGGGATGTGCAAATTCCATAGAGGGAGTCGTAATGATTGACCCTTCTCCACGAGCGATTACTGAGACAGATGTAGCTCGTATCGTTTACTATCGAAATTTCATCCACATTTTTTTCTGAGCATTCACCACGGGCAATTTGTTTTTCACTGGCATACTCCCAAACAGAATCTACGCAGATGTAAATATTTTCGTTGAACGTTTGAAGTTCGGTCCGACGTTCCACGGTGCACTTGGGCAGCATATCGTTCGCATCGGGTTCTTCCCATCTGTAGATGGGAGTAATCGTACCGATCGCATGACAGGAATAGGTTTCACCCAGATAGGTTTTCATTTCTCGAAGGTTTTTTTCGCTGCACTTTCCAAGTGCTTCGCCAAGCTTTGCCACTCGCCATTGAGAAGTCAATGAATCGCAAATATATGCCGTGTCGCTTAAAATACGGACAGAATCGAACATCAAAGCTTTGCATTCCCCAAATTCAAAATTGAGACTTTCTTCGATAGTCGATTTTTGCCATGACGAATCTGTACAGGTATAATGTTCGTTTCTCCATACGCCGATAGAATCTTCCTTGGAATCGTCGCAAGTACCGAGCGTTCCCACTAGAGTATTCTTATCGTTCAAGCATCGTACATAAATTTCTGCACGATATGCGTAAAGTTCCGGAGAATGCCAATCTGCATCGTCATAATCAAAGCGGATTGCGGTAGCATAGCCGTCCCAATCCATATCGCCATCGACCCAGAATGCAGTATACTGACCTTCCAAGGCATAATAACCATTATAAAATCCGGTCGGCTTCACCGAAAATCCAATCAAATTTCCGCCGTTTCCGCTGGTTCCGTCTTCATCCGATTCCCATCCGGATGTGGTCTTGAGCACCCAACCGGCCGAATCCTCGTGAGCTTCTTCCAAAAGTGAAAAAAGTTCTTTCCATTCCGCATAAGTCGGCAGGTGCCAACCTTCAGGGCAAACTTTCTTTGCCTGTTTTAAGGAATAAAGCACTCCATAATTTTTAGAAGTGCCGTAATCCCTGCTGTTTTTGGAACCGTCCAGCTTGTAATTCAGATTTTCTGCCATCCAGGTGTAATCGCCTATAGTGACAGTGGAATATTTTTGACCGTCTCTCTTATCCGTAAAAGAACCTGACTTGATGACGATTGTAGAATCGTTCCCGTCCGGATCGGTGTAAGAAAGGTCCGAGGGATCGCCCGATGTGGAACTTCCACAAGCAGAAAGATGAAACATTGCCAAGAACAACATGGCAATCATTGCTACAATTTGCACTTTTCTCATGAGTAACCCCATTCTAATTCTCTTTTTGCAAAAGATAACCATTCTTTTGAAAAAAGGTGGAAAATATCAAAAGTTAATTTGTTTGTAAAAATTTACAGCGGGGGGGGTAAAGGAAGCTCGTGTTAGCTATCTTTTGTTAAAACCTATTTGGAGGAATAAGAGCTTTTCTGTTAAAAGTTTTTACTGTGCGCTGAAAGTTTGAGGCGCACGGGGGTGCTTTGTTATTTTTAGGGAATGAGGTTTATGAAAGAATATTTTTATAAAAACACATTTGCGAAAAAGTTTACGGTCTGTACTCTTGCGGGGGTGCTCGGGTTTGCCCTTTCGGCTTGCGATAATTCGTCATCGGCAAGTAACAATGAACTTCCTGCAGAAGTCTATGACTTGGCTGAACTGGATACTTACGAATGTAATGACGAAATAACAGGGAAAAAAATCTATGTCTCTGAACAAGCTCTGAATTACGAATGTGACGGCAAAGCCTGGCAAAAAACAAACGACAAGACCAAACCGAGTTCCTCTTCGAACAAAACATCCAGCAGCTCATCCAAGAAAAATACATCGGATATAAATCCCGAAAATTTAAAAACAACAGACTTCTTAAATCCGGAAATTTCCTATGGAGAAATCAAGGACAGTCGCGATGGCGAAGTCTATAAGACCGTAAAAATTGGGGACCAGACATGGATTGCCGAAAACTTGAGATACCGATACAAAGGAAAAACAGCCTCTTTGGACTCCTCAAGTTTCTGCTATGAAGACAATCCGGAAAACTGTAAAAAATTCGGACGCATGTATCTTTGGAGTGCTGTCATGGACAGTGCGGGAATTTTGAATGACGACGGAAAGGGATGCGGAAACGGAGTCACATGCACCCCGTCTTATCCTGTACAGGGAATCTGCCCGGAAGGTTTTCATGTGCCGAACGGAATCGAATACCAAAAGCTTTTATATTATGCGGGAGCGCACTATCAACGAATAAATACGGGGTACTATCTTCATGATGCAAATGCCTTTTACTCGGAGATAGGTTCAAACGGAAAAAAAACGACTGGAACCGATGATTACGGATTTTCTGCAGTCATGTCGACTCATTCCGAGTATTATAAAACCATCTTTTCCGTCTTTTGGACTTCTGTGCAAAGAAGTTCCAAGTACAGCAAAATATTCTATCTCAGCCCACAATATGCCGCAATCTACGATAATGGCTCTCTGGAATCTTCCCACAAAAATTACCTGCGCTGTATTAAAACAGAAGAAGATTCCACTTATGCCATTTCCACCGATATCCAACATGACCTTAACCGCGCTGTAGCCTGTAAAACAGACGAAGTCGATACTTGTAAATATGGAACTCTCGTCGATTCCAGAGATGGACAAAAGTACAAGACCGTTCAAGTCGGGTATATGATCTGGATGGCGGAAAATTTGAATTACCGCTATTTGCAACCGTCGGCTACAGAAGATTCCACGAGTTCCTGCTACGAAAACGATCCGGAAAATTGTAAAAAGGATGGACGCCTGTATTCGTATAGTGCGGCGGTGGACAGCGCTGGAATTTTCAGTGACAATGGAAAAGGCTGTGGCTACGGAATTAAATATTGTCCCCATCCGGACACGGGATTTATCCGAGGAGTCTGCCCGGAAGGTTGGCATTTGCCGTCTGGTGCTGAAGTGTTGGATCTTAGATATATGGCATACAAAAATAAGGATATCGAATCCAAAACGGAATTCAGTGCCGGCGGAGCTTTTTCACTTGGGTTAAACATCCGTCCTGTGGGAATCAAACGAGGACACTGGTACGAAGGCTATGGTGCCCTTATGTGGACAAGTTCATCTGTCGAAGAAAAATATGCCACCTATATACAAGTACATAGTTATTTATTCGATCATGATTGGGAGTATCAGGAGAAAAATAACCACATGTCCGTAAGATGCGTTCGACATTTCGATTCTTACGAACCGACCGAACCGGATACAAAAATTTCCTTCCCGACTTTTGACGAAACCATTCCCGTCGTAGATCCCTGCCGCGGCACCGGATGCAGTGATTCCATTGTGGATGAGAGAGACGGAAAAGTTTACCGAACTGTTAAAATTGGAAACCAATGGTGGATGCAGGATAACCTACGGCTTCAAGATACGACAGACACGCTTTACAACAAATATGATAAAGAATATCCTTGGAGCGTTGCCATGGATAGTGCAGGAATTTATTCAACAGACGGCAAAGGCTGTGGCAATGGAAAGTTCTGTTCTACATCCGGCAAAGTTCGAGGCATTTGTCCACAGGGTTGGCATTTACCGACCACAAAAGATTTTTGGACTTTGATGGCCCATGCGAGCAATAAACCCCTAAAATGGAAAGACGATATAAATAATCTCTATTTTAGACACACTGCAACCCAGTATACCACCCAGTATTACGGTAGCAAGGCATTGACCTCTTGCTATTGGGCTTCCACGGAAAAATCTGAAGAAACCGCTTCCCAAATGTGCGTTTCCGCAGATGATGGATCCTTGTTTGCAAATTTTGTCAGCACGTCAGGAGGCATCAAAAAGAATAAGGATAAACATACGGTACGCTGCATCAAGGATTAGTCTAATCGGAATTCACACCGCTCTAAAAAATATCCTTATATCAAAAAACGGCTCCCGCAGGGGAGTCGTTTTTACTTAGGGTTTAGGATGAAACATTATTTGATTGTCAATTTATGCTGAGCGGCGCTCTGCTTTCTCGTGAATTTGAATGTGAGAATACCGTTTTCGAGGAACGCCTCGGCGGATTCCGGATTGATTTCATCAGCGAGCTTGAAAGAGCGTTCATAATGCATTTCTGCAGAAGCGCTCTTACGGGTCGCCTTGATGCTCAAGGAATTGCCTTCCACATGCACATCGATATCGCTCTTTTTTACACCGGGCAATTCGACTTCGAGCGTGTAAATACCGCCTTTTTCCGAAACGGTTGCACGCGGAGTGCAAGAGGAGCAAGCCTTGACATCGTCATTCAACGTGTCGAACAGATCGCTAAATCCAAAAACCGGAAGCAATTCATTTGTATACATAGTGTATCTCCTTTTTTTGAATTTTACCGAAACGAAAATTCCGAAAAGCCTAAAGTGAAAAATTTATTTGATGACGAGCTTGTGCGGAGCCGCCGAAGCCTTCTTGGAAAGCTTAATCGAAAGCAAGCCGTTTTCAAAAGTCACATCGGCAGCTTCCGTATCGAGATCCTGGGAAAGCTTGAAAGAACGTTCGAACTTCATATCGGCAGTCGCGGACTTACGAGAAGCCTTGATGGTAAGCATGAAGTTTTCGAGGTTCAGATCGATGTCTTCTTTCTTGACACCCGGAAGATCGACTTCGAGAGTATACTGGCCATTATTTTCGGCGACAGCGGCACGCGGCATGCAGGAGCCACAAGCCTTGCCTTCATTTTCGAACGCATCAAAGAACTTGTTGAGTCCAAAGAAGTGAGTCGGAATCATTTGAGTGTTGTACATGGTGTTATCTCCTATTTGTTTATTTTTTCTTTTCTCACCCATGCTTATTGCAAAAGCCGTGCCAAAGTGCCGAGTTCGGAAATTTTTTTTAATTTTGGCAAAAGAGGAGCGGGGGAGTATTTCAAATTCGAACGAGAAGTTTTAAAACGAAATTTTTAGCTGATTTATTTTGAAGCAACTTCCAACCTGCCTCTGCGAAGAAAAAATTTTCTAATTATGATTTCAGCAGTCTATGACGATTCGCGCAAAAATTCTTCAAACCATCCTGTACGCAGTCCTGAAGGTTTCGGGCTGGAAAAAGAAGGTGCTCTGGGAAAACTTGGAGCATGTCCGTCCGGGAATGTTGAATACTCAAAAAAAAGCTTTCTATCAAAAGCTCTTAAAAAACATCACCCGGGACGCTGCGGATTTCATCACCAAGAGCCGTATCTATTCAAAGGAAGATCCTCGTTTTGAAATAGACCCGGCGAGTCTTCCTGTCCTCGAAAAGATGAAAAAGGGTGGGCTGATGTTGACAGCTCACTTCGGAAATTACGAAATCATTGGCCCGTGGCTCGTGCGGATGGGCGTTCCACTTGTAGCAAGTTATGCACATTTGCACCCAAAAATTCTCGATAATTGGGTATATTCACATATAAGGTCTGTGGATAAATATAATTATTCACTTTTTATAAACAATCCTAGAGACATTATCAAAACCCTAGATGCGAATAACTTGTTCTGTCTAATCGCCGATCAAGACTATAGAAAACCTCGTTTTATTCCTGGAAAACTGTTCAGAAAGCTAGTTCACTGCAATCCGATTCCACAATTTATCCTCGAACACCGTCCACAGACACCTGTTTATATCTGTTGGCTGAATTCACAAAACGATAAAAGAATTCTCTCTGCACAAGAAATGACTGCTACAGATGGTGGAGAAATTTTTGATAAATACCATCTATGGTTAGAAAAACAGATAGAAAAATCCCCAGAAGAGTGGTATGGGTGGATACATCGCCGTTATTTATCCACTCAGAAATCCACCGAAATTCAGACAAGCTAAATTAACTATTTATTTGCTTTAAATGATTGAAATTCATCTATTTACAGCAATATTTTGATTTTTACTTTATTTCAAATTGAATTTAATCCACAATAAATCCCAAAATCTTATCTCATTTTTTTTCAAAAAATAATGTTTCACGTGAAACAATGGAGGATAAAATATGGAATGTTGAATGAAAGTGAATTGGACTTTGGGATTAAATGTTGAAAACTACGAGACCGCTCACGGACAAATAAATATACACGCAGCGTCGCAAAACTTTATTCGAAATCCGATTGAAAACTTTTCCACCTATAAAATTACCCAACAGCACAAATAAAATTCCAAATCCATAAGCCAGCCCTACCGCTGGAGTTAAAAATCCGTTATATCCGCGAACTACAGTCATCATAACATTTCCCGAAAACAAGTAAGCTTGCATACAGGCTATATAAACATCTTTATTCGGACAGGAAGCAAGAAAATACAAAACCGCCGGCGGACCCTGCATTGCAAAAAGTCCACCCATTACACCGCTCAAAGTTCCCATGGAAATCTGAGTCGGAAGCGTCGGTTTCAAATGAATTTTTTTATTGAAAAATAAAAAGTAAAAGCTCGCAAAAAACAAAACCAAACCCAGAATCTGCCTAATCGAATGTTCTTCAATGCGAGTCAAATAAAAAATGCAGATAGCGGAAGCCACCATAAAAGTTATCAACAAAGGGAGGAACATCCTCCATACGATGAACTTCCACTTCTGCAAAACGATTAAAATCGAATTCGTTCCTGCCAACAGTCCGGAAAGTGCAGTCGCTTCACCATAACTTGGAAGCAAGAACGGAAAAATCGTCATTACGAATATTCCGAATCCAAAACCTGTCACACGCTGGATAAAACTTCCAGCTAAGCAAAACAGGCAAAGCAAAATAATATTCGCAGGATCCGTCATATTTAGAAGGCATCGCAAATATAACAAAGACTTTTGATAAAGAAAGTTACAAGTATATTATATAGTGTAAGAAAATAAAAAACTATTTTTTTAAGCAATTTCCTTCTTCAATTTTATCATTTCAAAAGAAAGCAATCGTGAGGCGGAATATTCACAATAGGAAAACTCCCGTTTTGAAAAAGGATTTTTTTTCAAAGGCCTAATGGGAAATACCGCTGGACAACCGGTAAAGTTATAAACGATGACCTTATAAATTAAGTTAAACCTCAAATTATGTATATACATTAATCTAAAGGGAAGGGCGGATATAACAATTGAGCATGTAGCGATATGATTGGTTAAAATTTTATAGAATTTTTATAAAGTTTTCAATACTAAATTCACATTTGGAGTACGCACATTTTTCCGTTGAATTCAAAGAAATAGTGGATAACCTCACAGAAAAATTTTATTTTCATCAGAATTATCCACATCATTTTACTCCATAAAATTTTTTTGTTTCACGTGAAACATTTTTTATATTCTTTCTTTAAGAAGGCCTTTATGGTTAAACAAAATTCCAATAACGGGACAACATTACGAACTCTAATTGTCCGGGATAAAACAAAATACAATCGAAAACAGAAACACAAAAAATCCTTCGCAGAAGCGGGGGATTTTTCCTTTATAAAAACTTCCCTTTTATTTTTCACTTTAATCATTTATAAAACAAGAGAACGTTTGCAAACTTGGTTGTCGGCACAGCCGACCCGATCCATTTCGGATATATCTTGTTCAATATAGCACTATACTATTCATGCTACAATATAGATACATACTAGGCGTTCTCAAATAACCACACTTTATTTTCAAAAATTTACATAGTTAGGTAAGGTGGAACCTTTTATATAATTCCCTTTATTTTTTTACATTATTGAAACGATTCTTGGTTGATACTGCAACAAAGACACTTAAACCTAAGCACGAGCTTTACAATGCAATAAAGAAAACTTTTTTTACCGTAAAGTATTTCTTCAAAATGTTTCACGTGAAACATTACCTCAAATAAAACTTTAAACAATCATCCAAAAATCAAAATTTTATAATTTCAAAAAATCCTTTCAAAATCACTTTATCCACATCTTATATTCATAAATCGTAAAACATTTAAATTATCCACTCTTCTTTTCCTTTCATATAATTCTAAATTTTTCACGTGAAACATTACTCAGATTCAAATCAAGAAAAATTGCTCGTTGAATTTCTTTCAGCGAATGGGATTTCCTTATCTGAAAATATTCTTGAAAAACTTTTCGCTTACGTAAATTTGGTAATTATCGGAAATGAAAAAGTAAATCTGATTTCCAAAAATGATATTCCCAAGTTTTTGACTCGCCACATTGCGGATTCTCTTTTCCCGTATATCGTTCTGTCTAAAGCAAATTATTTGAAGCCCGGAATGGTTTGGGCAGACATGGGTGCCGGTGGTGGATGCCCTATTTATCCGCTTGCGATTGTTTGTCCGTATATTCAATTCTATGCATCTGAACCTCGTCACAAGAGAGTTCTCTTTTTGGAAGAAACCAAGAACGCTTTAAAACTCGAAAATCTGACTGTTGTCGGCAAACGTTTTGAAACTTCTAATATCCAAAATTGCGACATCATTTCTTGCAGAGCGCTTTCCCGTTTTGAAGCGGATTATGAAAGAGCTCTTCCGGGCCTCAAAAAAGACGGAATATTTGTGACATTTAAAACTCGTGAAATTGCTCAGGAACTGAAGGACATTCCGAATGTTCATTTAATCGATTACAATCTTCCTCTTGAAACTCAAGAATACTCATTAGTGATCAAAGGAATCTATGGGTAAAGTTATCGCTATTTGTAACCAGAAAGGTGGCGTGGGTAAAACAACTACAGCAATCAACCTTGCTGCCAATTTTGCCGCTTTAGAAAAGAAAACCCTCCTGATCGACATGGACCCGCAGGGGAACGCCTCTCAAGGTTTGGGTTATCTGGAAAGCCAAGAAGAAGACGTGCACGAAGCACTCGAACTGGCAGAAAGTCCAGATGCGATTACAAAAACAGCTCTGAAAAAGTTCGTTTTGAAAACGGACTTGGACTATTTGAACGTCATTACTTCTGGTCCGGACCTTTCCGTAATGGAATTGGAATTGGTGAACGCAATGAGTCGTGAACACCGTCTGAGCCGTATCACGAATGTATTGAAGGAAGAGTTTGAATATATCATTATAGACGCTCCTCCTAGCTTGAACCTTTTGACCTTGAATGTCTTGACCGCAGCCGACAGCGTTTTGATCCCTGTCCAGTGCGAATACTACGCTTTGCAAGGTCTTGCAGAACTTTTCAACACGATCCGTCTTGTTCAGAAAAACTTGAATAATCATTTGAACATCGAAGGCGCACTTCTCACCATGTACGATAACCGCTTGAGCCTTTCCCGCCAGGTAGCAGAAGAAGTTCGCAACGTCATTCCGGAACGTGTTTTCAAAGTCATGATTCCACGCAACGTCAAACTCAGCGAAGCTCCGTCCCACGGAAAACCGGTTATTCTTTATGATGTCAAAAGTGCCGGTGCACAGGCTTATATGAAACTCGCTGAAGAAATCATCAATGGGGTGAAGTAACTATGGGAAAAAAATCGATGGCGCTCGGTCAGGGACTGAGCACAATCATGCAGAGCCACGCTCAAACTTTGAACGATCAGCTCAACCAGGATGAAAACGGAAATACCATCCAGGTTAAAAAAATCAACCTTGACTTGATTGACCCAAACCCGTATCAGCCCCGTACCGAATTCAACGAAGAAGAACTCGTTGAACTCGCAGAAACCATTGAACAGCAAGGGTTGATCCAGCCGATTACAGTTCGAAAATTCAACGGACGTTACCAAATCGTAAGCGGTGAACGCCGTACCCGTGCAGCACGTCTTGCCGGTTGGACGACCATCGACGCTTATGTGCATGAACTCCTTTCCGACAAAAAAATGGCGGAATGGTCTCTCATCGAAAATATCCAGCGTGTGGATTTGAATGCGATCGAAGTCGCTAAGTCCTATGAAAAGCTGATTGAAAATTACGGTTACACCCATGACGATCTCGCAAAGAGCGTGGGCAAGTCCCGTTCGGCAGTCACGAATGCACTCCGTCTTTTAAAGCTCCCGGAACAGGTCCAAGCCTGGATCAGCGAAGGAAAAATTTCCCAGAGCGCAGCCCGTACCTTACTCAGCCCGGAAATTTCCGACCCGGAAGCCGTTGCCCGTGACATCATTGAAAAGGGAATGAACGTCCGAGAAATTGAACAGATTTCCAAGGACAAGAAAAAGGAAAAGGCTCCAAAGGATCCGGCAGTCGAAACTCCTCTCGACCCGAACATCGTTTCTTTCCTCAAAAAAATGGAAGAATTTTTCGGCACGTCCGTCAAACTCCAAAAGGGAAGTGAAAACGCTTCCAAGGGAAAGCTCATCATCGATTACTATTCCTTTGAAGATTTGACCCGCATCCAGGGAAAAATGGAAGGATTGAATTGAAGAACCGATATCACATTATCCAGATCATCCCTTCGGATTCAGGAAAAACTATTTCCTTTAAAATCAGCTCTCTGAAGTGGAAGATTTTTGGAATTTTGATTATCGCCATCTTTTTGATGGGCGGTTTCTTCATCTATAAACTTTCCACCGTCAACGCGATCATCATCAGTTCAAGACAGGTTCACGCCCAGAACGAAATGCTGCTCAAAAAACAGCAGGAATATGAAATGTTTTTCTCGGAATTGGATTCCATTTCCACCATGGAAAAACAGATCAAGAATATTCTAGGCACCTTCTTCGAAACGGATTCTACCAAACTTTCCAAAGTCATCGACAAGAATCGATTTGACTTTACACCGCTTTCCAAGAACCGCTTCAATGCGGAACTTCAAAGCTATACCAACGGCGGAAAATCAGATAACTGGTCCAAAATGCCGAGCATCAACCCGACCATCGGCATCATCAGTAAACAGTTTTCCTCGGAACATACAGGCATTGACATTTCTGCGAAAAACGATGAACCGGTCTTTGCGACTGCAGAAGGAAAAGTTATTTCCGCTGCAAAAACAAAGGATCGCGGATTGCATTTGCAAATCAATCACGGAAATGGTTACATCACCAGTTATTCCCATCTTCAAAAAACCTATGTAAAAAAAGGTGAATTCGTGAAGAAGGGAGAAGCAATCGGGACGGTAGGCTCTTCTGGAAACACAACAGGCCCTCATATCCATTATGAAATCCTGAAGAATAACGTTCCCGTCGATCCAGAACTTTTTATTGAAGAATAAGGAACCTTTTATGGCAAGAGAAAACGACAGTCAGTTTACACAGATCAGCCCTTCCATGTCCATTACCGGGGATCTTACCGGTTCGAGCGATTTGCGCATTGCCGGTAAAATCAAAGGCAATATCGCAACGACAGGCGATGTCGTGATCGAAGAATCAGGGTATGTCGAAGGAACGATCAAAACAAAAAATGCGACGATTGCAGGAAAAGTCAGCGGTGACATTGAATGCAGCGAAAAGGTAGTTCTGGAAGCAAAATCCTTAACCATTGGAAATCTGAAAGCAAAACTCTTAGTCATCCAATGCGGAGCAAAGCTAAAAGGAAACTGCGATGTTTCCGTCGAAACTGAAACCAAGAAGTCTTAACGGACTTCTTTTTTTTATCCACTCTGTCTTTAAATTTTCTTCTTATATATATAAAAGGTATAGGTATTGATAACGTGGATTTGTGGACAAAATGTAAAATTGTGAATATAAGTAATTGATTTTTAAAAAGATATAAAAGAAGTGGATAAGTTTTTTCTTTTGAAAACTCGGGAATCTATCAACAGAATTCAATGTTGAAAACTCGGAAAGGTTAAATTTTCAATATCAATCCCCAGAATGGGCACAAACCGACGTTGAAAGTGAGTTTTCAATAGGTTATCCATCCACATGTTGATAAATTTATTAAATTGTTTTGCATCACATTGAAAGTCAAAGACTTAGAGTTTATATAGCTCTAGGGATTAAACTTTAATTAGATTAAAGGGTATGGAAAAGAGAGCGGGATATTTTCGAATAGGGCAGATTACGGATATCCATCTGATTGTAAAAAACGATCAGGAGGATAGTTTACAGTCCGTCGAAAGCTTTAAGAAAACTTTAGAAGACGCAAAGAAGTTCAATTTGGATCTTCTTGTCTTTAGCGGTGACTTAAGCGAACACAGCTATAGGGAAGAATACGAACTTTTCTTTCGGATGATCCAGGGTTATGACCGTCCCTGGTGCTTTATCACCGGAAACCATGATAATTCGGTAGAAATTTCAAAAATTTCCCCGGTGCCGATGGCATTGAAAGAGGGGAATTATTTTTACAAGAAGGATGTAAACGGTTCCACTATCTTCTTTTTGGACAGTTCTATGGGAATCGTTTCGAAGCAACAGCTCGAATGGCTCGAACAGGAAGCGGCGAAAGAAAAGAAGGAAGTTTTTCTTTTTGTACATCATCCGCCTTGTCATTGTGGACACCTGTTCATGGATTCCCGTTATGCGCTCAAGAATTTGAAGGAAGTCGGGTTTGTTCTTGACCGTATTTCCAATTTGCATGCGATTTTTGTGGGACATTACCATTCTGCGATGGAAGTGGACCGTGGAAATGGCCAGACGGTTTACCTGACTCCTTCGACGCAGATGCAGCTTGATCCGGATTCTGTGGACTTTCACATTTTGAGTACGGTCCCAGGCTGGCGCTACATTGAATATCGGAATGGTAAACTTTTCACAGAATTAAGATATCTTTGATTTTTTTATAAATTTCTAATTATTTTAGGGAATACCCTTGATTTTATTTCAAGACTTAGCTAAATTATTTCAACCCGGCGGTTTAGCTCAGTAGGTAGAGCAACGGAATCATAATCCGTGTGTCTGTGGTTCGACCCCACAAACCGCTACTATTTCCTTGTGGAAGGAGCTCAATATGAATAATAAGCTTTTTGCGTTTTTGTTCTTACTGGCTTCTTCCCTTTTTATATTTGGATGCGGCAGCGATAAAGCCGATGAACTGACTCCGGATCTTCCTGCTAAAACCGCATCGATTGTAACCGCTCCGATTACGGTTCCAAACTTTGTGACTCCGCAGAATTCTTCGATTAACGAGAATAAGGCAAAGCAGTATGTGAATGCCAGTGCAGCGCTTATCCTTCTCGGTGAAGAATGGTCCGAAAAAATTGAGAAGGCCAAAGGCGAAGAAAGGCTCATTATTCTTAAAAACTACGAAAAGGCTCGCGATCAGGTTTGCAGTCGCATCGGTCTTGCAGGCCTCGCTGAATACAACTGGATTACGAATGTGGCCGTCAAAGATTCGAGCAACGCCGACGTCTTTGCAAAAGCAGGCTTGAAGCTTTAAGTTTTCTAAAAAATGGAAAAGAGCATCCGTTACCCTACGGGTGTTTTTTTGTAAGCATTCAAAATGAAGAGCTATTCTTACGTGATTTTTAAAGCAAAAAATAGCCGGGAAAAAAGCCCAGCTATTTTTCAAAACTGTGAACAAATTAAATCTGTTCGAAAGCTTGTTGAATATCCGCGATGATATCGTCTGCATTTTCGATGCCGATGGAAAGACGGATCAGGTCCGGACGAATGCCTGCTTCCATGAGCTGTTCGTCAGAAAGCTGACGGTGGGTGTGGCTTGCAGGGTGAAGCACGCAGCTACGCGCATCGGCTACGTGAGTTACGATGGCGATGAACTTGAGAGAATCCATAAATTTGATGGATTCTTCACGACCACCCTTGATGCCAAAGGCCATTACGCCGCAAGGAATACCTCCCTTGAACTGCTTCTGGGCAAGAGCGTGTTCCGGATTGCTTTCGAGGCCGGCAAAGTTCACCCAGGCAACCTTCGGATGGTTTTCGAGGAACTTGGCAACCTTCAAAGCGTTTTCGCAATGCTTTGGCATACGGAGAGCGAGAGTTTCGATACCCGTATTCAGAAGGAATGCGTTCTGCGGAGACTGGATGCTGCCGAAGTCGCGCATGAGCTGAGCCGTCGCCTTCACAATGTAAGCCTTCTTGCCGAAAGCCTTGCTGTATGCGAGGCCGTGGTAAGACGGATCCGGTTCAGTCAATCCCGGGAACTTGTCGTGATGAGCTTCCCAGTCAAAATTACCGCTATCGATGATAGCGCCGCCGACGGTCATGGCGTGACCATCGAGATACTTGGTGGTGGAGTGCGTTACAATGTCTGCGCCATACTGGAACGGCTTGCAGAGAACCGGAGTGGCGAACGTGTTGTCTATGATGAACGGAACGCCGTGCTTATGAGCTATATCCGCAAACTTCTTGATGTCCGTGATATGGCAGGTCGGGTTAGAAATCGTTTCGCCGAAGAAAGCCTTGGTGTTCGGGCGGAAAGCTTTGCCGATTTCTTCTTCGCTAGCGTTCGGATCGACGAATGTAACTTCGATGCCGAGTTTTTTCATGGTCACTGCAAAAAGGTTGTAAGTACCACCGTAGATAGTGGAAGAGCTTACGAAGTGATCGCCACTTTCGCAAATGTTGAAAATGGCGAAAAAGTTTGCAGCTTGACCTGAGCTCGTGAGCATGCCTGCGACACCGCCTTCGAGTTCCGTGATCTTTGCAGCGACGAAATCGTTTGTCGGGTTCTGGAGCCGAGTGTAGAAGTAACCGTCCGCCTTGAGGTCGAACAGGTCGGCCATCTGATCGCTTGTGTCGTACTTGAAAGTGGTGCTCTGGTAAATCGGGAGAATACGCGGTTCACCCTTCTTCGGTTTCCAGCCACCTTGAACACATACGGTTTGGTCATCAAGATTCTGCATGTCAGATACTTCCTTTTGCATAGATGTAAATTTACGCTATAGATAGAATTTATCTATTTAGCGAGGCTTTTCTATTAAAAATCTAGCAAAGTGTGGGTTATTTGTTCAAGAGGTAACGTGTACTGCGCCCGCGTCCGTTGGACTTGAGAAGCACCTTCTTTTGAACGAGACCGTTTAAGTCCCGCAAAGCGGAATCGTGCGAAATTTCGGCAAGGCTTGCCCATTCCGAAGAAGAAATCGGATGTTTCGGATTTTTGCGCAGCTGCCCGACGAGTTTCTGTTCGCGTTCGCTCAAAGCGATTCCGCTAATCGAAAGCTGCTGTTTGGTATCTTCAAACTGCGTTGTCATTTTTTGAGAAGTTTTGGCGAGCGCTTCCTGCATTTTTTCTAGGAACCAAAGGATCCAACTGGTGATTTCCCCATTCGAAGTCTGTGCTTTGTATAGGGCTTCAAAATAAGAATCCTTATTTTCGAGAAGAGTTTCGTTAAAAGTGTAATAGCAACGAGAAGTGTTTTCGCTTTGCGCAAGGAGCATTTCGGAAAGCAGTCGCGCCAAGGCTCCATTCCCGGAATCAAAAGGACGGATTGTGACAAAGTGAAAATGGACAATTGCCGCCTTTAACACAGAATCAGTCGAATCTTCGTTAAAGTATTGGATAAACTTTGCGACTTCACGCGGAATGCGTTCGCTTGAAACGCCTTTGAATCCGCGGAGAATCTGGGAATGATAAAGTTCGCCGCTTTCTCGAAAATGTCCGCCTCCCGGAACGAGCGAAGCGTGCAAGGCGAGCAAACGCTTTTCGGTCATCGGCAAGGCATAGTTGCGCACCGCGGATTTGAAAACTTCGGGAACTTCGAAGCGGCCATCGATGCGAACAAGTGCCTCGAAATCCTTTTGGCTCAAGGATTCGGCGAGTTCTTTTGATGCGGCAAAGGAAGCTTTTCCCTGGAGCAGGCCCTGTAAAAATCTCACTTGGCAAAGCGGATTGATAATCTTTGAACGGAGATATCTAAAGTTCGTCCAGTCGGGATATTGATGAATAAAAAGCATATCTGTAATATAGAATAGGAAATTGCGTATGTCATCTATTTAACGCATAATTTGCGTAGAAATTAAAAAAAGGAAAAGACGTCTGTAATTGATAGGTGGATTTAATTGAATAACTTTACATAGAAGAGGAAGATTTTGAGCAAATTCGACTCATTAAAAATTGTTGTTTTTTTATTTATTTAATTAAAAATCAATAGCTTAGATATAAATAACGCAAAATATGCGTCTAAAATAAGGGTTTTAAAGAAAGTTTTGATTTTACCGTTGGATTCGCCAAAAACGAATGCTAACTTATGAAAAAAAACGTTTAGTGAAAAAAGGAATACAAAATGTACTACCCGTCTATTAAAGTTCTCGACTGCACCATCCGCGATGGTGGCCTTGTCAACAAGCACGACTTTAGCTTGGAATTCGTCCGTCGTCTTTTCCAGCTTCTCACCGCTGCAGGCGTCGACTATATGGAAATGGGTTATAAGAACTCTCCGGAACTCTTCGACGCGAAGGAATACGGTCCGTGGAAGTTCTGCGAAGACGATCTTCTTTGGAAGGTGCGTGACGGAATCGATAGCAACCTCAAGATGGCTGTGATGGCTGACGTAGGCCGTGTGAATCTCGCCGCTATCAAGCCTGCTTCCGAATCCCCGTACCAGATGTTCCGCGTGGCAAGCTACGTGAAGAACATCGACAAGGGTATCGAACTTGTCAATACATTCCACGATATGGGCTATGAAACGACTTTGAACATCATGGCCGTAAGCCGAGACCGAGGTCCTGAACTCGACGAAGCTCTCGACCAGGTGGAAAACGAATGCAAGGCAGACGTCCTTTACCTCGTGGATTCCTTCGGTCACTTCTACCAGGAAGATATTGACCAGTGCATCAATCGCTATCGTCAGCATGTGAAGTCGAAGAAGTTTGGTTTCCATGGTCACAACAACCAGCAGCTCGCTTTCAGCAACACGATCCAGGCTGTCATCGACCACGTCGATTACCTCGACTGCACAGTCACCGGCATGGGCCGTGGCGCTGGTAACTGTACCACGGAACTTCTCCTCTCCTTCCTCAAGAATCCGAAGTTCGACGTTCGTCCGATTCTCGAAGCGATTACCGAACTCTTCGTTCCGCTCCGTCAAAAATACGAATGGGGTTACATCATTCCGCAGATGATCACCGGTTCCTTGAATCTTCATCCGTCGTCTGCTATTGAATTCCGCAAGGGTGCAGAAAAGGATAACTACCGCAAGTTCTACGAAATGATGCAGAACGAAATCAACATTTAAGCGTTTTAGCTTTTATGGATAACTGACTTCCAAATGCCGGGCAGCACTGCCCGGCATTTTCTATCTTTTGCGCCGTGAACGAAAAAGCTTATTTCCCTGCGATTGACGGTCTGCGCCTTTTGGCATCGATCAATATTGTGATGCTGCACTTGGCGTCGTCTTCGGCTCTTGGCTATATGTCGAACTGGGGATACGTTTTTCCGATTATTACGGCGCCTGCGTTTGCGGCGGGCCTTTTCTTTATTCTCGCAGGATTTTTGTTCGCTTCCAAGTTCAACGATCCGGACCGTCGGATGTCTGTGATTCCATTCATGTTTGCGCGCATTGCAAAGCTTTACCGTTGCCACTTTGTAATGACGCTTTTGATGTTTGCCGCCACTCTTTTTAAGCTGAGCCATTGGACGCATATCCCCGCCTGGGGAGAATGGATGGATTGCATTTCGACGGGTCTTGGGAACATGTTCCATCCGATCCGTTCTTTAGTTATGCACCTGACTTTGACGTGGTCGCTCTTTCCTCAGCAGGGAATGAAACTGAATGAACCGAGCTGGTCGCTCACCGCATTCTTCATTTGCTATGCGATTACGCCTTTCTGTGCGCGTCAACTGGCGAAGATTTCTGACAAGAAAACGCTCTGGATTTTGTGCGGTCTTGTATTTTTGCCGGGAATTGCTTGGGGTATTTTCTTTGAACATGCGGGATTCCTTGGGGAATTTCCGCTGCTCGGAAATTTTGCGAACTACGATTTGCGTTACCAGTATTTTCACATGTTCCCGCTGGTGCGCATTTTCGAATACCTCTTTGGCATGATTCTTTTCCGGTTGTACCGCTCGGGTGCATTCGACTTTTTGCAGAAGAATTACCTCGCCGGCATTTTGCAGATTTTCCTTCTTGTTATTTTGTATGTAAGCCTCTTTACGATGAAATCGAATTCCGTCGCCTGGAATTTCATTTGTCATCACACGGTGGCCGTAATGATCTACGGCGGACTGATCATTAGCATCACGACTTCCAAAGGCTGGCTCTGCAAAATTTTCTGCGTCCCGATCATCCGTTCTGTCGGTCGTGCTTCTTTCTATCCGTATTTGATTCATCTTCCGTTGATTACGATCGCCTGGTCGTTCTGCAACATGAACAAGCCTCTTTCGACGGTCGTATTCCTTGTCTTTATCTATACGATTAGCACCTTGTACCAAAAACATAAAGATCATCTGCATCGCTCGAAAAAGCAGGCGCATTCTCTTCCGCCGCAGAAATAAGAAAAAAATCCAAAAAATTTTCAAAATTTTGAAATTTTGCAAGTCGTTGATTTCAAACTGTTTGCAAAATCTGTACTCCGTTTATCCACATTTGACAGTTCCCAACTGTGAGTTTCCTCACTTGAGAAAACGGGAATATGTGAACTATTTTTTTTTTCGCGGGTCATGGAGAGTAAGACTCTTCAGGAAGGTTTGAATGAGGGAATTTAGTTTTTTACTTGCAGTCGTTTTGACGACGCTGGCCGTGATTTCTTGTGCAGGCGAGAATGCGGTGAGCGGCGAAAGAACGATTACGGTGGAAGAAAATTCTCCGGTTGCTGCGCTTAGCTCTTCAAAGTTTTTTTACCACGCAAAGAGCGCGTACGAGATAGACATGGAGAAGTCGATGCTCGTCACGTATGAACCTGTCTGCAGGGAGCAGGGGGATTCTCTTTACTGGTCTTTGAAGGGTGAAAAGCGCATAGCTACATACAAGTTCCACAGCCAGCAGAAAAAAGTGAGTTTGGACTTTGGCAAGGAAAAGCATTCCTTGCATTACGAAGGAAATGTTTTCCCGTTCGGCAAGTGGAAGGATACCGCTTCGACAGACGGTGTCGTGAAAGGCTTTGCCTTGGACGATGCAGGCGTGATTTCCCGTTCGAGTTTCTTTGAAACCTCTTGTGCGATTTCCAATTTGAAGAGCTTCCGCTTTTTTGAAACCTTCTTTGGCGATGGGAATTTCACAGCGGAAGATTGCGAGGTGGCAATTTCTTCCCACGGCTATGCGGTAAAGGTGGAAAATGTCGTAGAAAATGAAATCGATATTTTGGTTTTGAAAGATAAAGAACGTTGTGCCCTTTCGCTTTCTCCCCGTTTTGCGGTAAACAAGTCCGATTGCGAAGCCGCCTATGCGGAATATAAACAGGGAAATGGCGGTGAAGCGTTTTCTTTTGAGGATTACAATCTTGAAATTTCCGGTGATACGGAATGCTTTGTGAATCTGATGAAGTCTCTATAGTCCGCATGAAGGTTAATTTTTGAAAACGGCTTGAAAAGGTGGCTGAAACCGGTGAATGGTAGGTCGCCTTTTTCGTTTTTGTTAAATTTGAACGGTAATTTCAAAAAGGATTTGAACATCTATGAGCATTTTGGATTCTCTCCTCCATAAGGTTTTCGGTACTCCGCACGAGCGCAAGGTGAAGTCGCTCCGTCCGGTTATCGCGCAGATTCACGAAGCGCGCAAAAAACTGGAAGTTTTGGACGATAAGGATCTCGCTGCAAAGTCGGCAGAATTCCGCGAAGCGTTGAACAACGGAAAGACCCTGGAGGACATCAAAGTAGAAGCCTTTGCAGTTTGCCAGGAAGCTTGCGACCGCCGTCTCGGTATTTTCAACATTTTCAAGCCGAAGTTTGAATTTGATTTCGCCACTCTCGGAAATGATCCGGAAATTCTTTCCGCTGTGGAAGCGGCCAAGGCGGATCTCGCAGCGGGCAAGCCGGAATGGGAAATCTTTATGCCGGCAAAGTTCTATGCCAAGGTGCGTGAACTTTATCCGGAATCTGTGAAGCCGTTCCGTATGCTTCCGTTCGATGTGCAGCTCATTGGCGGTCTCGTTTTGCATGAAGGCGCTATCGCTGAAATGGCGACGGGTGAAGGTAAGACCTTGGCAGCTGTCTGCCCGGTGTACCTGAACGGTCTTTCGGGTAAGGGCGTGCACGTGGTGACGGTGAACGATTACCTCGCCGGTCGTGACGCAGAACAGATGGGCTACGTTTACAAGTTCCTCGGTTTGACCGTGGGCTTGATTGTTCACGATCTGACTTCGGAACAGCGCCGCATCAGCTACAACTCCGATGTGACGTACGGTACGAACAACGAATTCGGCTTCGACTATCTCCGTGACAACATGGCTGTGGATCCGAAGGATGTCGTTCAGCGCGAACCGAACTTCTGCATTGTTGACGAAGTGGACTCCATTTTGATCGATGAAGCACGTACGCCGCTCATCATCAGCGGTCCTGCAGAAGATGCGACGGACAAGTATCAGAAGGCTCGTGAACTCGTTTCGCAGCTCGTGCGCGGCAAGGATTACACGGTTGACGAAAAGGACAAGCTCGTTCAGCTGACCGAACGCGGTACGAACCACGTGGAGCAGCTTATGGGCTTCACGAACCTTTACGGCGAACATGCAGAATGGGTTCACTTCATTCAGCAGGCCTTGAAGGCGGAAAACCTCTTTATCCGCGACCGCGACTACATTGTGCGCGACGGCGAAGTGGTGATTGTAGATGAAAACACGGGCCGCTTGATGGAAGGCCGTCGCTACTCCGACGGTATCCATCAGTCCATCGAAGCGAAGGAAGGCGTGCAGATTCGTCGCGAAAACCAGACGCTCGCAACGATCACGTTCCAGAACTACTTCCGCATGTACAAGAAGCTTTCCGGTATGACCGGTACTGCCGAAACGGAAGCAACGGAATTCATCAAGATTTATAATATGAACACGTGGGTCATTCCCACGAACAAGCCTTGCATCCGTAAGGATATGCAGGACATGGTTTACAAGACCGAAGACGCGAAGTGGAAAGCGATCGTCGCCGAAATCAAGAAGCGTCATGAACTCGGTCAGCCGATTCTTGTCGGTACCGCCTCGGTGGAACGTTCCGAAAAGATGCACCAGTTGCTTTTGAAGGAAGGCATTCCGCACGATGTGTTGAACGCAAAAAATCACAGTCGCGAAGCGGAAATCATCCAGTACGCGGGTTACAAGGGCAAGGTCACGGTGGCGACGAACATGGCTGGTCGTGGTACGGACATCGTTCTTGGACCGGGCGTTCGTGAGCTTGGCGGTTTGCACGTGCTCGGTACGGAACGTCACGAAAGCCGTCGTATCGATAACCAGTTGCGCGGTCGTTCCGGCCGTCAGGGAGACCCGGGTTCTTCCCAGTACTTCCTTTCTTTAGACGATGACCTGATGCGCATCTTCGGCGGTAGCAATGTCAAGCAGTTGATGGACCGCTTTGGAGTCGGCGATGACGAAGTGATTACGCACCCGATCGTTTCCCGTTCGATCCGTGGCGCCCAGAAGCGCGTGGAAAGCCAGAGCTTCGATACCCGTAAGTATTTGCTCGACTACGATAATGTGATGAACGAACAGCGTAAGGTGATTTACGGTTTGCGTCGTCGCATTCTGAACGGCGACGATATCCGCAGCGATATTTGGGCAAACGTTCAGGACGCTTGCGATATCAAGGTCTCCCAGTTTGTTTCCAAGGATCGCTTTGCCGATGAATGGAATTGGGAAGGTCTTTCGACCGCTGTCAAGTTGAGCTTTGCTGTCGAATACAATCCGAGCGAAGAAGAACGCGCTCAGAAGTCTGCCGACCAGGTTCTCGACGACGTCATCGAACTTTGCCAGAAGAAGTACGACAAGCTCGTGGAAATCATTCCGGAAAATGATTTCCGCAATATCGAACGTCGCATCTTCCTCTACACGATTGACCAGCATTGGAAGGAAAACCTTTACGCAATGGACCAGCTGAAGGACGCTATCCGCTACCAGGGTTACGCCCAGAAGGATCCGCTGGTGATGTACAAGAACCAGGCGTTCACCACGTTCCAGAACTGTCTCGAAACGATCGCAACGCTCACCGCTCAGCGCATCTTGAACATTCGCATTCAGCTCGGTAACGGCATTTCCGTTGCACCGGAACAGATCCAGAAGGTAAACCGTCCGGCTCCGCAGAACGCAGAAAACGCACTGTCCGCTCAGCCGACCGAAGCCGCCAAGGTTCCTTCCCAAGATGCTTCGACCGCAGAACAGCCGGCGGAAGAAGCTCCGAAGGCCGTGGATCCGGTGCCGGAAGCGCCGACTTCGAGCGCGATTCCGAGTTCCGCACTTCCGGGCACGCGTCCGCAGACTCTGCGCCGTCGCACGATCCCGGGTGCCCAGGTGAAGAGCGCAGGTCCAAAGCTTGGACGTAACGATCTTTGCTGGTGCGGTTCGGGTCTCAAGTACAAGAAGTGCCACGGTAAGAATCTCGATTAATTTCGATGCAGACTGCCGAGCGTTTCTTTTGCCTTGAAGGCATTGATGGCTGCGGAAAGAGCACGCAGCTGAAGCGCCTTGCCGAATTCTTGACTGGCAAGGGCTATGACGTGCTCACGATTCGCGAACCGGGTGGCTCCGAAATCTCGGAAAGCATCCGGAGCCTTCTGTTAGATATCCGCTATAAAGGCGTGATGGATTCCAGAACGGAACTCTTGTTGTACAATGCAGCTCGTGCACAGGTCATTGCCGAAAAGATAGCTCCGGCTCTTGCTGCAGGTAAAGTTGTCCTTGCCGATCGCTTTGCCTGGAGCACTCTCGCTTATCAAGGTTACGGTCGAGAAATTGACCCGCAGATGGTTTTGAATCTTTCAAACATCACATGTGGAAAATTCAACCCCGCGTTGACGATTGTTCTCGACGTTTCTCTCGAAGAAAGCCGTCGCCGTCAGGCGGTGGAAAACCGTGTCGCGGACCGGCTCGAAAGCGAAGCGGTCAGCTTCTTTGAACGCGTCCGTAACGGTTACTTGAAAATTGCGGAAGTTTTTCCGGATTGCGTGAATGTTGTGGATGCAAACGGCGACATGGACAAAATCCAGGATCAGATTCGCGATTTGATCTTAAAGCGTCTCGCTTAAACTTTCAAAATTTTAGAGGGTATAACGCACATACGCGCCAATGGCGTGCATGGAGCGCGACATCGGTTCGACGCGTTCGTAGGCGGCGATCTTTGCGTAGGAATTCAGGCGAAGTCCCACGGCGAAGTCGAGTGGCAGATTCACTTCGAGGCCTAGATTGTTGAGAAAAACAAAGTCATAGCCGTTCGTGCCGTAGTGAGGCTCGGTATTCGGCCAGCTGCGGAAGAGGTAAGCGGCGGCGTAGTTGTAAAAGCGTCCGATGTTTTTCCATTCGAGCTGGAGCGTCGCCTTGTAGCTTCCACCCAGGCTGTATTGGTAATTTCGGGTTACTTTGTAGTTGGAATCCGCGGAGGCAAGGACATTGTCGTAGTTGAAGTCCGAAGATCCGAGGAGCACGTAAGAAGGCATGTGGATCATGCGGAAGTTGAAGCGGTCCGAAAGATCGACGCTTACGTCTGCGCCAAGGCCGATCGAAAGGGCGGACATTTCGACGAGGTCACCGTAGAAGGTATCGAAATGCAGGTAAGCGGCGAGGTCCATCCAGTTCGTGTTGTTGTGCCGCATATTCAAGTTCTTGAGTTTTCCGACCGAGGAAACGCGCATCAACATACCGTCTTCGCTCTGATCCTGGACAAAGCTAAAGGTGAAGTATTCGAAAGGTTCCTTGATCTTTCTGTCAGGGCGTCCATAGACAAGGTTAAGTCCATAGAAGGCCGATGGGGAATCCCAGTCGTTGTCGGAGCGGTCGTCGGCGTCCTGGTCGTAGCGGTATTCGTCGCCAAAACGGTGCCCTACGCCTGTGTAGATAGACCATTCCATTGGGGCATAGCCTGGGTTTGTTAAGCTAGGTCCGTTGATCCATTCCTGGAAAGTCGCGACCGGGCTTGCTGCAAAGGCGAAGAGGTTTTCTAGGAGTCCTGCTCCGGGTTTTGAAACGGCCCGGGTCGCGATGCGGTAAAGCATTTCACCGTAGATCGTACCGCCGACGCTCGTCGCGATCAGGTCGTTCGGCGCCGGATATTCCGTTTCGCAGAATTCTTCCCACATCCATGAGCCTGTCAGGGCAAAGAAGAAGCTCGCGTAGAAGTCGTAGCCCGCGGAACGTGCCGCAGCGTAGTACATGGAACCTTGGTACGGGTGACCGAAGAAGTTGATCGCGAAGTGGTTGTCGTCCCACTTCCAGCCTTCCTTAAAGTTGCGTTCCCAGTAAGAAGGTCCGGTCTTTGCATAGTCTTTTTGCAGAACGTAGCGGTCCCAGCCCCAGACGAACAGGTTTAAGAAGGTGACTTCTCCAAACGGAACGATTACCGGCAAGCGACTGCCGGTAGGGCTTCGAGGGGTGAATTCCGGCATCGCGGAAGAGGTAGAATCCTGCTTTAAGGAGTCTGCAACAGCGCCTTCGTTTGCAAAAACGTGGGTTGTAAGAAGTGTAAAACAGAGGATGCCTATCAATTTTTTCATTGCATATACAAAAATGCTCTTTTTTGTAAAGTTTTGTAGGCTATTATAAGATAAAGAGTGCGAAATATTGATAAAAAGGGTCATCGGGTTCGAATTCGCTTAAAAGCGACTGTTTGTGATTCGGATTCGATTTTCTATATTTGGGGCACAATGCAGTTATGCTTGGAAAAAGATCAGCTGGAAAAGATTCAGCGTATATTAAAAGTCCACTTCTCCGGTTTGGAAGTGGATGCCTATGGTTCGCGCGTGACGGGAGTCGAACTGACTCCGGATTCCGCTCTGGATATTGTAGTGCTTTCTCCTAAGCCGATCTCCTTTGAAGAAATGGTCAGCGTCGAGAAGGCGTTTGCCGATAGTGGACTTCCGTTCCGCGTTGACATCGTGGACTGGGCCAAGCTCACGGAGAACATGCAAAAGAACATTAAGAAAGAGCATATCGTTATCCAGGAAGCGAATGTCTCTGAAACTCGATAGATTATGGTAAAAAACGTCATCTTCCCCATGATTTCGGCAGTTTTGTTTTCTGCCGTCGTTGCAAGTGCAGCTTCTGCAGAACTTTCCAAGGCTGAAACCGCGATTCAGAACGGCGACTGCGCTACGGCGATGCCGCTGCTCCAGCCGCTCGCCGAAAAGAAGATTCACAAGGAAGACGGCGCCAAGGCTGCAGAACTTTTGGCCCACTGCTACGTAAAGACAAACGACACTGCGAACTTGGATCGTTTGACGAGTCGCTATCTGGAATACTATGCAGGCAACCCGAAGCGTTCTCGCATGGAAGTGATTGCCGCAGAACGCATGCTCCACTCGGATTCCCAGATGGTGAAGGGCGTGGAAACGCTTTTGAACGTGCTCGTCTACAGCAAGAACGGCGAAATCAAGGAAATGGCACAGAACCTCCTCGCTCAGACAATTTCAAAGGACAAGCGTTTGACGATTAGCCAGCTGACCGCATTTGCGGACAAGGCTGTGGTCAGCAAGAAAGTGTCGAACGTGACCTGGCTCCGCTTGGGCAGGGAACTTGCCGAAAAGAAGAATTACAAGGCTGCCCGTTACTGGTATAAGAAGGTCCTTGTTGCAAATGAAAATGAAGAATGGGTGGAACTAGCAAAGGATGCGATGGAAGCTCTCGAAGGCAAGTCTTCGATTCCGACGGTTCTTGTGCTCGCTCCGGTTTCCGGGGACTTTGCAGAATTCGGCTTGGACGCTGTGAAGGGTGTCCGCCTCGCTTTGGAAAAGGCGAACCTGAACGGTAAGGTGAACCTTCGAGTTGCCGATACCCGTGCAGATGCCGTGGAAGCTCTTCGCCGCACAAGACAGGTCGTGGCGCAGGACAGCGTCATTGCGATTGTCGGTCCGATCATGAGCGCTCCGGCTGCAACGGTCGCCGCTTGGCTCTCTTCGACACATTCGAATATCCCGATGCTCACCCCGACAGCGACGGATGCTGGCATTTCCCGCATGGGCTGGAATATTTTCCAGGTGAACGTCAGCATGGACAACCTCGCGACGGGCATTGCGAACTATGCAGTGGACTGCCTCGGCATTCGTGAATTCGCCGTGCTTTCTCCGATCGGGGATTTTGGAACGGCGATGACGCAGAGCTTTAGCCGCGCTGTGGAAAGCCGTGGTGGCGTGATTCTTGCCACGCAGGAATTTGAAGAAGGCCGTCCGGATTATACGACGGAGTTTCGCAAGCTCCGAGCGGAACGTTTTGATCAGATTTTGCACAAGATGAATATTGCCCGCGGCGCGAAGAATTTGGATGCGATGGGTGCGAAGGAAAAGCGTTCCTTCATGAAGGATTCCGTCTTTAAGGTTCCGGGAATCTTTATTCCGAGCTCTAGCCCGTCGGATGCAGGCTTGATCGCTCGCCAGGTCGCTTATCACAAGCTGGACGGTACGCTGCTCGGTACTTCGGGTTGGTATGGTCAGGACTTGATCGATGAAGGTAAGAAGCTCGTCGAAGGTTCTTACTTTAGTGTTTCCTTTGGAAATGCCGATACGAACCAAACTTATAAAGACTTCAAGAGCGCTTACAAGGCAAAGTGGAATGAAGAACCGAAGGCAGACAAGGTCAGTGGTTTGAGCTACAGCGCAGCAAGTATTGTCTTCTCGCTCATCGCTTCCGGTGAAACGGATCTGGTGAAGAAAATCTATTCGCAGAAGGTGTTCCGCGGCGTATATGGCGATATCCGCTTTGAAAAGGGCGCAAACGCAAACGTCCAGATTATGAGCGTGGATTCGAGCGCCTTTGTGAACAAGACGGTTTGCCCGTCCAAGTAATCAGTATTCGTCGACAGCGCACCCGCAGAGAGCGTCCATGACGTAGTTCTCGGGTTCGCCTCGTAAATAGAATGCGTAAAGGTCTTCGTCGTCTGTGCAATCTTCTAGATTGACGCCCTTGCGGAGCATCAATTCTTGAGAGATGCGTCTTTTGAAAGTTTGAAAACCGGAGCTTAAAAGGGTCAGGGAAAGCGAGGCCGGTTTGTGAAGAATCTTCATCATAGGTTGCCTTCTTTGTTTGACTTTGGGCTCGGGACTTTGACGGAATTTGTCAAGCGTCTCTATTTTGGATATACACAAATTGCAAAAAGCTGTGAAATTACAAATTTATTATTTTGAACTTTCAGATTGTTAATTTATATGTAGAAAATGATGGATAGGACTGAATGTTACGGGGCAAAAATCGCATGACAGATGGTTCCACGCTAAAATTTTTGGAGAGCGTAAAATGATAAGTCTTTGATTCCGAATGCTTTACAATTTTTTCGCCCTTTAGAAATCGTTCCTGCTTTTTGGTATATTTAAAATCAAATGTTATTGCATGTTGGAATAAAAACTGTCGCTTTCGCTACGCTTTTCGGCGCGGCGCATGCTTTTGCGGGCTCTTCGCTCTTTGCTTTGCCCGGTGATTTGCAGTCCGAAGCCAAGCGTTCCGTGAAGCTCGCTCTGAATGCGGATTATAAAACTTCTTACCAGGTTTCGGAAAAGATTCGGGCAAAGAATCCCGGCGCGGCCTGTGTGCTGCGGAATGTGGTGCGCCTAAGTGAATTCGATGACGTCGGGGATACGCTTGCCTTGGAAAAGGCGGCGAAAGAACTTTCGGAGTGCACGGCAGAGGGCGCCTGGGATGTGCTGCGCGCCTTTGAACTAGGCTATGCGCAGTCAGCGCTCGGAAGCTCTTTGAAAGGCGCTCTCGGTACGCGGAGTGCGGCAAAGAAGTTTGAAGATTCCGAGGACAAGGATGCGAAAGCCTTTTATTCAATCTACGCTTACTATGTAGACGATGGCCTGAGTTTTTTGCCGTTCGTTTCAGACGATCGGGATGCTTACTTGAAAATCTTGGAAGAGCGTTCGGCGAATTCCGAGCTGTTCTGGGCGCTGTTCGCGACGCCGCTCGCCTGGATGTATTACGACAAGCAGGAATACGGCAAGGCGTTGAAAGTGGTGGAACGGGCCATTTCGAAGGCGCCTGCAAACCCTGTTTTTTGGCAGATGAAGGCCGATATGCTGTACAAGCAGAAAAAGTACGCGGAAGCGGCGAAGATCTACGAGAAAAGCGCTGCGGAGTATTTGAAGCGCACGGGAAAGTCGGTCCGCTATTTTTGCGCGATCGGTAACCTCTCGCGGATCTATTTGGATGCGGGCGACAAGGAAAAGTCCAAATTCTATGCGGATAAGCTTTTAGATCCGGATTATGAAAAGATCGAAAAGTGGATGCCCGGATCGCTTGTGAAGGATTTAGAGAAAAAAGATCTTTTATAAGATTTCTGTTTTGAAAATGCCTCTTTAGAAATTTCCTATTTGCAAATAAAAAATCCCGCTCGCACCGAGCGGGATTTTTCAGAGTTCATGAAGACTCGGATTAATACTTCGCCTTGAGTACATTCGGGCATTCGACTTCGGTGTAAGTATGGTTCGGGTTGCCTGCGGCTTCCATGAAGTTCGCGAGGAAGAGGCAACCTTCCTTGGCCTGAGCGTCGCTGCTGAAGCTGGCGTTGCACTTTTTCACCAAACAAGCCTTACGATCGGTGAGGTAATTGACACCATCGGAGTATCCCACTTCTTTTTCGCATTCGCTAAGGAGACCGCCGTATTGGGCGCCCTGGCTACCCCAGCCGTAGCCGGCGGTTCCGTTGAAGATACCGACGCCGCCGCCTGGGATCATGATGTCGAACTGGCCTTGGTTCACATCTGAACCGATATTTGTCACCATGACAATCAGCTTTTTGCCGACGAGAGCCTTGTGGTTGGCCTTGGTTTCGTATTTGCCCGTACCCGTGAAGGTCAGTTGGAAGCACTTTCCGCATTGGCCACCATTGGACGCGGGGACAGCCGCAAAGGCGAAGCCGATGTTGTCGCAACCGCTAATCGTAAATGGAATTTGGCTTGTGCAAGTAGCAGCGGAACCGCCATCACAGACGCTCTTGGCGTTGAAGTCGCTGAGTTCGGTTTTTCCGTTGGCGTTGCACTGCTTTGCTTCGTTTCCGTTGCCCGCATTTGCGGACCAAGAACAGCTTGGCTTACAGCCGTCCCAATAGCGGGTTGCCCAGCCGGAGCCGCTAGAGCCGCTCTTTTTGACGATAGTCGGGCAGCCGGTAGAGATGCTGACAGAACTCGAAGAAGCGACAGAACTCGAAGAACGCACGCTCGAAGAAGACGATCTAGCGGAGCTTGAGCTAACAATCTGCTGAACGCTCGAAGAGCTGACAAACGTGGCGTTGCCGACATTTATCGTTAGGGAGAAAGCTCCATCGCTGAATGTGAAGGTTTCTGTAGAAGTTCCATCGGCAAAGTAATCAGGAACTGTACCCGTTACGGTATAGGTCTTCGCGTTTTCGTCAAATTTTGTCGTGAGCCAATAGAGCGTCCAGTTGCGGGACGGTTCTGCTGTAACGCCGCTAAAGACGATGGTCGAAATCGAAGCGTTCTTGGCAACGGTCTGGGTCAGGTTTCCGGTTACGGTAACGCTCCCGCTTTGCTGCTGACTTGCAGAAGAAAGGATAACGGATGCGGAGGAGTTGGTAACGACAGAAGTGGAAGACTTTCCGGTAGAAGTGGAAGACTTTTCGGAAATGATTGTGCCGTTGGTATCCACAACAGTTCCGTCTGTAAGAGTAATGTTGCCCGAATCGGAGTCAAAAGTTCCGATAATGTTGCCATTTGCATCCCGGACGGTCATGTCGGAATAGATATCGCCGACCACAACACTTGCGACGAGAGTCGCACTTGCATCTACAGAAATCGAAGAACTGCTAGCGACAGTTGCACTCGAAGTTTCGGTCGCTTCGGAAATCACGTTACCGGAAAGATCTTGAACGGAACCGTCGGTGAGGGTGATGCTCTTGCCGTCTTCATTGAGAATGCCGATGATGCTTCCGCTCAAGTCGGTGACGTTGCCATTATTGTCGATGAGGTAGCCGATTGAGGTGATGTTCGGAAGCAGAGTCGTATCTGCAGCAAGGAAAGTGTTGCCGGCAGCATCGGTAATGGTTCCGTCTGCGTTCAACTGACCGGCAGTTTCGCCCGTGGCAAGGTTGTAAACGATGCCTGTCGCCGGGTCAATGGTGTAACCGCCGACGTAATACGGCAGTTCCGAAACTCTCGGTGTGTCGTTATCGGAAGATCCGTTGGACGAACTTTCTCCGCAGTTCCATGTAAAGAGAGCTGCGGAGAGGGTGATAATAGATAAGTAACGTTTTTTCATCATGATTCCTCTGCTTGGATCCAAACACACACACCGTTAAGTTCTATTACTTATTGCAACCCTGCGGATAACTGTCGGAAAGACATTCGAGGGTGTCCAAGGCGCCGCCCGTATAGGTAGACCAGTCGTCCTTCCAAGCAATGCGAGTATCCTTGGTGGTGTTGATGGTTGTTTTATACTTGTCGATCAGGTATTGCGGGCATTCGATTTCTTCCCAGTTGTAAGTCGGGTTGTCGGCGGCCATGTACCAGTCGGCAAACCAATTACAGCCCTTGAGAAGGTTGTCGTAGCCGGTAAATGCCGCTGCGCACATATCCTTCACGCATTCCTGATACTTGGCGACCGTATTATCGTAACCGAGAGACTGCTGGCAGTAAGTCAGGAAGCCACCGTACTGGGCGCCCCATTGTACGTTGGAACCGCTCACCATGGTAGAAAGAGCGTCATAAAGACCGACGCCACCACCCGGGACCATCATGTCGAACTGGCCTTCTTCCACGTCATAACCGATGTTCGAAGCCATCACGATCATGTGCTTGCCGGCAAGAGCCTTGTGCGTTGCCTTGACATCGTTTGCATGGTTTCCACCATTGAATTGAATGTGGTAGCACTTACCGCAGCCCGCATTTCCGTTACCCGGTGCGGCGACAAAGCCATAAGAAAGCGTATCGTTCACGGCGACAGGAGCCATATCCGTGCAGGCGAATGCACCGCTACTTCCACCGCCACGATCGCTCGAGCAGGCGCTGGTTGTGCCCTGATAGCCCATCCAATACTGCTGAACGTTATAGCTCAACGTGTAAGTCGGAATTTCAACGTCGTGAATGTTGCAGTTGCGGGCCGTGGTGTAGCTTGCCTGGTAGGTCGCTTCGCTCGTGGTGTCCACGTTACCCGGCCAAGAGCAGTGCGGTTTGCAAGCATCCCAGTAGCGGGAGCTCCAACCGGTGGCACCATTGTTCAAAAGGGAGTTCAAAACAGGAACTTCGTAACCGCTCGGGTCCATGACACCGCTACCGCTAAAACCGGCTGCGCTGCTCGAAGAAACGGTTTCTACAGCTTCGCTGCTCGAACTAGCGATGTCTCCGCTGGCCGAAGACGTTACGTCGCCCATTGTTGCTGAAGACGTGATGTCGCCTGTCGCGGCAGAAGATGTCGGGCCGGAAATCACCGTGCCGTTCGTATCGACAACGCTTCCGTCGATCAAGGTAATTGTACCAGTGGCCGAATCAAATGTACCGATGACGTTGCCGCTTGCATCGCGGACGGTCATATCGGAATAAATTTCGCCAACTGTCACGGTGGCGACCAAAGTGGCGCTCGGATCTGCGGTAATCGCTGCGCTCGAAGACGAAGCGTCTGCGGGGTCTAAACCGCTCGAAGAATCACTCGAACAGTTCCATGTAAAGACAGCTGCACATACAAGCAGAGCGGCTTTTGCAAAAGGAAATTTCATAGAAACCTCGTCCCGTCGGACTTGATCAAATTTGACGGATTTAAAATAATTTCGGCCGTCTTATTTTTCTTGTAAAATTCTCTTCACTGTGATTAAGTGTTCTTTAATCGTTCCCAAGGAATCTTTTTTGTATTTTATGTAAGAAAAAGAAAACAAAATTTTGAGCGGGAAAAAAGTTGGAAACAAAAAGGGTGTGGAATATCATTCGGTGACGCTTAATTTGTAAATAGTTAGTATCTTTATAGAAAATGAACAAGCATTTATTAACTCTGGTTTTGATGGGATATAGCCTTGCGCTGTCCGAGCCTCTTTCTTTACAAGATGCGATGCAGAAAGCGAAGCAGAAGAATCCCCAGTTGGTGGCGAGTAAAACGCACCTCGACAAGGCAGAAGCGCAAAAGACTTCTGCACGTTCTCTTTTTATGCCAAAGCTTTCGATTACCGGTAAGGTGACAAAGATCGATGACGATATCACGATCGACCTTCGCGATATGCGCACGGCGATTCTCGGGTCGAATTACGCTTCGACTTACACGAGCGTTTACGCGCTCGCCAGTCAGCAATATGCCGCTTATGGAGACGAGGGGAAGGCGATGGCGCAGAAGGCTGCTGGAACTGCAGCTACTCAGGGACAGCAGACTTTGGCGGCGCAGATGCCCGAAGACAAGTTCAAGTTAAAAGTTCAGGACGACCTCTTCTTCAATGCGACGGCGACTCTTGTATGGCCGATCTTCACCGGTGGAAAGATTTATTCCGCCTACAAGGCTTCGACGGAAAACGTAGAAGCGGAAAAGGCGGCATACAATCTCGTCGAAAACACCGTGATGATGGAAGTCTGCACGCGGTACTTTACCGTGCGCCTCGCCGAAGAAATGGTTTCGCTTCGCACGGAAGCCTACAATACGATTCAGGCGCACGTCGATCAGGCGAAGAAGCTTGAAGAAGGCGGTCAGATTTCTCGAGCCGAGCGTTTGCGCGCTGAAGTCGCTTTTGTCGAAGCGGAAACGGAAAAGGACAATGCGGAACGCGACCTTTCGCTTGCCCGTCTCGCCTTGGCGAATACGCTCGGTGAAAGTGATACCGCTCTCACAACGACCACTTCGATCGTGCCGAAGGAACTTTCGGAAAGCCTTGAAGAATACAAGAAGCGCGCGATTGAAAATTACCCCGGCATGAAACAGCTTGAACAGGCGAAAAAGCGCAGCGAACGAGCCGTGACCGCAGCCCGTGGCGACTACTTCCCGACGATAGCGCTCTTCGGCAAAAAGGAGCTTTACACAAAGGATCTGACGATTCTTGAACCGGAATGGGCCGTGGGCGTTGTCGCCGAATGGAACATTTTCCATGGGGGAGAAACCGCAGGTAAAGTCGCCGAAGCGAAGGCGACTCAGCGCGAAGTCTTGAGCTTGCAGAATCAGGCGGTGCAAAACATTTCGTTGCTCGTCGAAAAGCGTTACCGCGAATATCAACATGCAAAGGGACGTCTTGAGTCGTTGAAGAAAACGGAAGAGCTGGCCAAGGAATCCTTGGAAGATCAGCAGAAGGTTTTTAATGCGGGCATGGGAACAAGCTTGGACGTGGTGGATGCCCAGCTTTCCTTGGAACGCCTTCGCATTGCGATGCTCAAGGCGAATTACGATGCGACGATGGCTTTGGCTGGACTGTTGGAAACCAGCGGTCAAGTAGAAAAGATTCAAGATTATCTGGAGAGTGGAAAATGAAAAAGATTCCCGCTGTTTTGACTTTGGTGATGATTGTCATGCTGCTTGTGGCTGCATTCCTCACGATTCGAAATTTTGCATTGACTCCGCAGCAGGAATATCTGCAAGGTCAGATCGAAGCCCGCCGTGTGATGGTGGCAGGAAAGCTCCCGGGCCGCATCAGTTCGATTGCGGTGCATGAAGGAGACGCCGTGAAGAAGGGCGATATCATCGCCGAAATTTCAAGCCCGGAAGTCGAAGCGAAGAAGATTCAGGCGGAAGGCGCTTACAAGGCGGCAAAGGCCCAGGCGAAGAAGGCTAAAAACGGTGCCCGCTCGGAGCAGATCGATGCCGCGAAGGCAGTGCTTACCCGTGCTGAACAAGCCGCTAGTCTCGCAAAGACGACTTACGAACGTGTGCAAAAGCTCTATGATGAAGGCGTGATTCCGGTGCAGAAACGCGACGAAGCGGAAACCCAGATGAACGCCGCTAACGCTCAGGTGGAAGCGGCCAAGGCTCAGTACACGCAGGCGGTGAACGGAGCCCGTGAAGAAGATAAGGCCGCTGCAAACGCTCTCGTTTTGCAGGCGGACGGTGCGAAGGCAGAAGTCAAGGCTTACCTCGATGAAACCCGCATCATCGCTCCGATTACGGGTGAAGTTACCCTTAAGATTTCAGAAGAAGGGGAAGTCGTGGGTGCAGGTATGCCGGTTGTGGCGATTACCGATTTGAAGGACGCTTGGGCGGTCTTCAATGTGCGTGAAGACGAACTGAAGGACATTCAAAAAGGCAAGGCTTTTGAACTCCAGGTTCCGGCTCTCGACAAGGTGGTTCCGATGGAAGTCTATTACATTGCAAGCGCTGGCAACTATGCGGTTTGGAAGAGCAGCAAGGAAAGCGGAGGCTTTGACCTGAAAACCTTCGAAGTGCGCTTGCGTCCGCAGACTCCGGTGGAAGGACTTCGCCCGGGTATGACTGTTCTTTGGAAACGCAATCTGGAGAAGTAAGTTGCTCCGCAATATTTGGGCAGTTGCTTGGAATGCGTACGCACGGAAGGACCTTCCGACGGTCCTTTTGCTGTTTGTATTCCCGATTGCGCTCTGCACGATGATGGTTTCCATGTTTTCGGCAGAGGCTCCGTACAACCTCCCGGTGGGCATTGTCGCGGAAGGCGGGGGAGAACTTCAGGGAAGAATTTTACGCGCGATTGAAACCACTAAGGCTGCAACGATTACCGTGCGCTGCAAGGACATTTCGGAATGTTCCTCGGCAATGCGCAGTGGGGAAATTCTTGCGTTCGTCTATGTGCCGCATGACTTGGAAGAAAAGGCGATCCGTTACGAGACGCCCGCGGTTACCGTTTATACGAATGGACAGTCCTTGCTCACGAGCAAGGTGATAACGAACGACATCCGTATGGCCGTGGCGACGCAGGGTGCGGTCCTTGTTCAAAATACGATTCAGAACCCGATCGGCGTAGAAGTTCACATTGTGGGAAATCCGACGGGAAACTATGAACACTTTTTGGGCATCGGTCTTGTAATCGCTCTTTTTCATGTGATTGCGATGCTCTTTGGCGCTTACTTCTTTGCGTTTCCGATTCGCGAAAGGGAAGTGGGAACCTGGCTTTCGGCAGCGGGAAATTCGATGGTTGCCGCCTATTTGGGAAGGCTCTTGCCCGCCGTATTTGTGCTTGGAACGGAAATGATGAGCGTTCTTTTGCTTGTGCGCATGGGAATGCCTGCGCTAGAACCGATAGACCGTGTGGTGCTTTTTGGCGGTGGCTATTTGATGGTGGCGACGTGCATGGCTCTTGGAGCTTCCTTTGTGGGAATTGTCGGCGAAATGCGCGTTGCGTTGAGTGCGGCGGCGGTTGTTGGCGGGCCTGCTTTTGCGTTTTGCGGTCAAACGTTCCCGGTATTTGCAATGCCATTTGTGATTCGTTGCTGGACGTTTATCCTGCCGATTACGCAGATGATGAAGCTCCAGTCGGCATTCTTCTTTGGGCACTTGGGAATAGAACGCGCGTTCTGGTCGTTCGAAGTTCTCGCGGTGTTTTTTGTATTTTGGTCGCTTGTGGCGATGCTTACGCTGGGAATTCGTTTGCCGAGGGCCTTGCGTAAAGAGGAGGCTGAATTATGTTCCGCATGATCAACCTTCTTTTTAAAGTGGCGCTCACCGAATGGAAGGCTCTCTTAAAGGATCCTGCTGTGATGCTCGTTGTCGTCTTCGGCGTGATCTTCTATTCGTTCTATTATCCGTATCCGTACAAGAACCAGATTGCGGACAAGGCTCCGGCGGCGATTGTGGATTTGGATCATTCCGTGATGTCTCGGCAAATCATTCGTGCGGCTTCCGCGATGCAAGAAGATACGATTGTCGCCATTTATGAAAACGAAATCGAAGCGCAAAAGGCTCTTGCCGACGAAAAGATTTACGGCTACATGAAGATTCCAAAAGGTCTTGAAAGGGATCTGCGGAACGGTCAGAATGTGTCTGTGGGCGTTTACTGCCACGGGGGATTCATTCTTTTGTACGGAAACGTGGCGACTGCTTTTACGACTGCCGCCATGACGGTCGGGGCGACGACACAGGTGAAGCGCATTGTGATGCAGGGACATTCCCTGAACGAAGCGATGGCGATCCGCGATCCGGTGTCGACGCGTTTCTTTAGAATGTTTAACGCTTCGGGCGGCTACGGGATTTATGCGGTGAGTGCCGTGCTGATGATTATTTTACAGCAGACATTACTCGTAGGTGTCGGTGTGATGGGCGGCCCGCGCAAAAACCGTCACTTCAAAGTTTTGAAGGGCGCCGAAGAAACGGAGAGCGCTCCGCTTTTGATCCGCTACTTTGGGCGTTCGCTTGCGTACATTCTGCACTACATGCTTGCTCTTTTCTTCTTTAAGTATGTGATTTATCACGTCTTCGAATTCCCGGACCGTGGCGATGACGGACTTGTGCTTTTGTTCGGCCTTTTCTTCTTTGGAGCGACGGTGAATATGGGTATGTGGATGGCGCAGTTCTTTAAGCACCGTGAAACGGCGTTGTTCGTATTCGCAAGCGTTCCGATTTTTGTCGTGTTCGCTTCGGGCTTTAGCTGGCCTTCGGGGAATATGCCGCGCTGGATTCAGATGATTGCGTCGTTCATTCCTTCGACGTATGCGATTCCGACGTGGCTCAGTATTCAGAATCTGGGTGCGAACTTCCACGAAGTCGCCCCGAACCTGATCAAGCTTTTTCAGCTTTCCGTGTTCTATTTGTCCCTTGCGCTGATACACGCCAAACGGGATGATCTCCTCGCTCCGATTTTCCACAGGGCGAAGCGTTTCCGTGCACGGTGGCGCTGCAAGGAACTTTAAGGCAGCTTCAAGATTCGATTATTTCGGATGTTTCATTCCGCAGGCGGGCCCGCAAAGGCTCGCCGCTTTTTCTGCTTCCTTCTGCGGATCGGCGAGGATCGACTCGAAGTCTTTGTGACGGCTGAACCAGCGGATTGCATAAGAGCAGGTGAGGACCGCCTTGCGTCCGCTGTTTTGGATCTTCTTGGCCGCAGAAACGGTGAGCTTTTCGGCAATGCCCTGACCGCGCAGGGAAGGATCGACTTCGGTATGTATAATTTCAACGAGGTTCTTCCCGATACTTGGAAAATCGATGACAGCAAGAGTCTTACCTCTTTCGTCTTCCGCCCAGATTTGATTTTCGGATTCTTTCCAGTTCAAATTCATCGGATCCTCACCGGTGGATGTTCCTTTTATAAATAAAAAAAGGACTGGCGAATTGCCAGTCCGATTTCCAAAAGACCGTGTGAATTACTTTTTCTTCACAATGACGGCGTCTTGGACCTTTTTGCCCTTGAGCTTTGTCGATCCCTGTTCTTCTTCAAGACGGCGGGAACGGTTCACGAGAGCGTACTGTCCAATGCCCCAGAGGTTTGAGACGATCCAGTAGAGCACAAGGCCCGACGGCATCACGGCGCTGAAGAGGAACATCATAATCGGCATCATCCAGACCATCATCTTCTGCTGGGCCGGGTCCGTCATCGAAGCCATGGACTGCTTCGTCTGGAAGTAAGTCGTAAACACCATGATAATCGGAAGGATTGCGATACCATCCGGCATCACGAACGGAATCGTAATGCCGTTCCAGATTACGTCGGAACGGGAAAGGTCGGTAATCCAGCCCATGAACGGCTGACCGCGGAGTTCAATCGCACGACCGAAGACCATGAAGAGACCGAAGAATACCGGCATCTGAATGAGCATCGGGAGGCAGCCGCCCGTGCAGGATGCCATCGGGTTCACGCCGTTCTTCGCATAGAGTTCCATGATCGCAGCCTGCTTCTTTTGCGGATCGCTGCGGTACTTCACATTGATTTCATCGATCTGCGGTTTGAGCTTGCTCATGCTACGGGTCGAACGGAGCTGCTTCAAGGTGAGCGGCGTCGTAATGGAACGCACGACGATCGTCAAAAGGATGATGCCCACGCCGTAATTCGGAATGATCGAGTAGAAGAACTTGAGAAGCCAGAGCAGGAAGCCGCAGATGGCGACGAACCAGACGTCTGCACCGCACCAGGTCCAGCCGCTCACGATTATCTTTTCAAATCCGAGATCGAAGCTCTTGATTTCGCTCCAGCTCAGCGGAAGAATCATAAAGTCGAAGTCGATCGTTTCGTTGTCGTTCATGTAATCGGAAAGCTTGATACGATAAGTTCCCGGATCCTTCGAGTTTTCTTTGTTCGTATCGAAATGTTCAGCCGTCAAAGTGGCTTCGGAAGCTTCCGGATACTTGATCACGGCGGCGACGTACTTACGGCGCATACCTGCCCAAAGAATCTTGCCATCTTTTTCGTTGAACTTTTCTTTTTCGCGGACCGTTTCGCGTTCCACGTTCACCATGTCGTTGAAGATCACTTCGCTGAAGAAGTATGCGCCACCGCCAAAGCTTTTGCCCTTCGGGAACTCTTCGGTTTCTTTCATACCGCCGTCCCAGATGATTTCATAATCGTTCGGGCGGAATCCTTCGAACTTCACCGACTGCTGAATCGAAACGCCTTTTTGGGTGAAGCTGTAAATACGAATGACCTTGTTGCCGTTTGGATCGCTAAAGGTAAAGGTCAAAGACTGGTCGCTATCGACGAGAATCTTTTCCGGAGTATTTTCCGGCAGGGCAAAAAGCTGGTTCGAAAGGTCCACGCCGTCGATCTTGAGACCGAGAGCGCCTTTCGCTGTGTCGGCGATAATTTCCGGATAGGCGCCGGTCGAATCCGGGAGAGCCTTTACGATGATGCTCGAAATCTTTGCGCCGAGGTTATCGAAAGTGGCGGTGAAGTGATCGGTTTCGACGGTCACCTTTTTGCGTTCGATCGGCTTCAGAGCTTCGGCGACCTTGGTCGAATCCTTGGCGGAATCGGTGACCGCGACTTCAGCTGGCTTGCTCGCGGCCGGTGCGAGTGTTGCCGGGACGAGCTTTGTCGAATCGAAAGAGGTAAGTTCAGGAACCTGGAGAGAGCCGGAGCGAGCCTTTGCCGTTTGGGCGACTTCTGCCTTGGCTCTTTGGGCCGCAGCCTGTTCTTCGGCGCGACTGGTGGACATTGTCATCGACCAGACGAAAAGACCGACGAGGAGGATGAGACCGATGAGAGTGGAGGGTTTCATTTTCATAGTTTTTCTTTCTTAGGCGGTACCGGGTCGTAACCTCCCCGGCAGAAGGGGTTGCAACGTAACACTCGAAAAACTGCAAGATAGAAACCTTTGAAGATTCCGTGTACGCGGATCGCTTCGATTGCATACTCAGAACACGTCGGCGTGAATCTGCAGACACCGTGGAAAAAAAACGGATGAACTTTTCGGTAAATACGAATGGGGAAGATCAGGGCCTCTTCCAGGACGTGCTGGATGCTCATAGCCAGCCCATTTTTTCAAATAGCTTCTCGGCACTGCGGTGCATACGCTTGGAAGTCATTTCCCCTTCTTTGTCTTTGACGATAATCATAGCCCAAACGGGAGCAAGAACGTTTGGAGCCTTCTCGAAGAAGATCGGGCGTAAAATACGACGACAACGGTTCCTGTATACGGCACTGCCATTTTTTTTGCGTGCTAAAAAACAAAAACGACAAACCCCATCCGGGCTTTCGATCCATTGCATCATCAAGGATGGTGAATGAACTCGTTTTCCGTGGTGGGCGATTTGTCGATAATCGGACTCGGATTCGAGTCTAAAAGAGCGGAGACTGGGAATACCTAGCCTTACTTCTTATAGATGGTATCACTGACCGTGAGACGCTTACGGCCCTTAGCGCGGCGACGGCTGAGAACTGCGCGGCCCCAACGATCTTCCATACGAGCGCGGAAGCCATGAGTATTGTGACGCTTGCGGTTGTGCGGCTGGAATGTTCTTTTCATAGTTCTAAACCTTTAGGTAACAATAGGTTACCATTGAAAAAACTTTTTGGAGTCCCAAAAATAACAATATTTCGAAATTTCACAAGGGAAAGGAGCGGCTCTCTTCTACACAACGGGGTGGATTCCTTGTGGATAAATTGTTAAAAATGTGGATTTGTTACAAAAGGCTAGCAAAAGTATGGAAAGTGGCGGATTCTCGACCACAGGGCCGTTTTTGATTAAAAAAGGTTCTGGGACAAAATCATTGAAAAAATCTTATGCGTTTTTTTATATTTACGCATAAAAATAAAACTCAGATCATCCAAGAGGATAATATGGAATACAAGATTAAGGATATCAACCTGGCTATCGAAGGCCGTAAGGAACTCGATCTCGCCGAAACCGAAATGCCGGGCCTCATGGCTCTCCGCAAGGAATATGAAGGGAAAAAACCGCTCGCTGGAGCTCGCATCATGGGCAGCCTCCACATGACGGTGCAGACCGCTATCCTTATCGAAACTCTCGTTGACCTTGGCGCAGATGTTCGCTGGGTGAGCTGCAACATTTTCAGTACGCAGGATAACGCTGCTGCTGCAGTCGTCGTCGGTAAGAAGGGCTCGGTTGAAAATCCGCAGGGTGTTCCGGTGTTCGCTTGGAAAGGTGAATCCCTTGAAGACTATTGGGAAAATACCGCTCGCGCTCTCGTGTGGCCGGACGGCAAGACCGCCGACTTGATCGTGGACGACGGAGGCGATGCTACGATGCTCGTGACCTGTGGCGCCGAATTTGAAGATGCAGGCAAAGTGCCGGAATTCAACCCGGAAAAGGATTCCGAAGAATGGGGAGCCTTCCTCGCTACCTGCAAGAAGGTGTTCGACAAGGATCCGAAGCAGTGGACCCGCGCGCGAGAAGCTTTGAAGGGCGTTTCCGAAGAAACGACAACCGGTGTTCACCGTCTTTATCAGATGGCTCAGGCCAAACGTCTCAAGTTCCCGGCGATTAACGTGAACGATTCCGTCACTAAGTCCAAGTTTGATAACCTCTACGGCTGCCGTCATTCCTTGATCGATGGAATCAACCGTGCAACGGACGTGATGATGGCTGGCAAGATAGCTGTCGTCTGCGGTTACGGCGATGTGGGTAAGGGCTGCGCGCAGTCCCTCCGCGGTCAGGGCGCCCGCGTGATCATCACCGAAATCGACCCGATCTGCGCTCTCCAGGCTGCCATGGAAGGCTATGAAGTGAAGACCCTCGACGAAGTCGTGAGCATGGCCGACATCTTTGTGACCACCACCGGTAACACCGGCATCATCAGCGCATCACAGATGAGCAAGATGAAGCACCGCGCCATCGTCGGTAACATCGGCCATTTCGATAACGAAATCGACATGGCTGGCCTCAAGAAGGTTCCAGGCATTGTTCGCAACGAAATCAAGCCGCAGTATGATGAATGGATTTTCCCGGATGGCCACAGCATTCTCGTTCTCGCGGAAGGTCGCTTGCTGAACCTCGGCTGCGCTACCGGTCACCCGAGCTTTGTGATGAGCGCAAGCTTCACGAACCAGACGATTGCGCAGGTGGACCTCTGGCTTTCCGCAACGGGCAAGCAGACGGTTTCCGGTCTCAAGTATGAAACCGGTGTCGTGTACACGCTCCCGAAGATCCTCGACGAGAAGGTCGCACGCCTGCACCTCGAAAAACTCGGTGTTCACCTGACGAAGCTGACCCAGGCGCAAGCCGACTACATCGGCGTGCCTGTGGAAGGTCCGTACAAGGCAGATCACTACAGATATTAGTGATTAGTGGTTGGTGGTTAGTGGTTAGGAATAACTGCCAACCGCGCGATTGTCATCCCGGCCCCAGTGCCGGAATCACCTTTAAAAAATTTCCCCGTGCAATTAAAATGCGCGGGGAGTTTTTTTAGGGCGAAGAATCGACAAAATGTCATTTTATCGCCCTGAAGTAATTCAATTGTCCTCTCAAAAATTAATGTTTATCAAGTCATTCAATCATTGAATTACCGTTTTTTCTTTCCAGCAATAAATTCTCTGATAAGCAGGTATTTTCAATGTTTTATCAACGAGTACCTGTTTTAATGATAACTGTTCTAATTCAACTGATTCTTTTGTACTCATTTCACCCTCTTGCCATATTTGTTAATTCGAATAATCCTCTCAAACCTCTGTCAACAAAAATCCCATGTACATGGGCAGCGTGAGCGTTTCACCGTTGCGACCGACATTGTAGTCGCCCAGTTTCAGGGCTTGTTCCACATGGTATTTTTCTTTGTTCTTGAGCACGGTCCGCATGGATTTGGCATTCCCGTTTCGAGCCTTGCATTCTACCGGCGTACATTTGCCGCGGTAGCGCATGACAAAATCAAGTTCAACTCCGCTGTCCTTATGATAGTAATAAAGCTTGCGTCCCATCTTGCCAAATATGTCGGCAACCAGGTTTTCAAAAATGGCTCCCTTGTAACCAAGCAAGTCGCCGCTCAGAATGCTCGACTGCGTTCCATCTTCGAGCATAGAAATCAGCAGCCCGATATCAGCCATATAAACCTTGAACTCGCTTGGAATCTTGCTGCCGTCTAAAGGCAATTCTGTCTTTTCAATATTATAGCAACGCCGGATGATTCCCGCGTCCTCGATCCATTGCAGGCTTCCGGCGTAATCACGCCCACGACCGCCCTTCTTTACAACGCTATACGAAAATTTTTTGTATTCACGCGCAAGTTGCGAGGGGATTGATTCAAAGCATTCGCGAATACGCGCCTTGTCCTCTTTCGCGGCATACTTGACCATGTCGGCCTTGTATTCGTCAACAATCCGCTTTTGTATGGCTAGTGCCTTGCCAACTAGCCCGCTTTCTAAAAATGTTGTCACCACTTCCGGCATGCCGCCGACAATCACATACTGGTTGAGCAGTTCCCTGAATCGATCGTGAATCGCTACATCAACAGGCGTTTCACTTTGCAGACATTCCTTGAGGTAATCGAAATGCATCGGCTTGATTCCGTTAGCCCAGAGCCATTCCTCAAAATCCATCGGGAACATTTCGACAATGTGTTCGAAACCCACCGGGATAGATGACTCCTGTTCACCCCCCTTCTCGTCTTTTGTCTTGTAGCCATGCACTCCAAGTAGCGAGCCTGTACACATCACCTCGTATTGACCGTCCAGAAAAAAATACTTGAGGGAACTGCGGGCCAGCGGGCAATCCTGAATTTCGTCAAACATAAAGCACGTTTCATGGGGCACGATTTCTGCCGCAGGGAGCGCTGCGGAAATGCGCATGATGATAGACGCTACGGAAACATTGGGTTCGAAGAATTTCTTGTAATCCGGGTGCTCCCGAAAATCCAGGTACACCACGTGCTTGAAATGACTTTCCGCAAAAGCCCTAATGCTGCTGGTTTTGCCACACTGGCGAACCCCTTTTACCACAAGGGGCTTGTGCTTCGGTTCGTCCAGCCAGTTTTCCAGAATTTGGTCAATTTTTCTCTTAAACACGTTTTCCTACCCAATTTTTTTATAAACATACACGTTTTCCTGCCCAATTTTCAAGAAAATTGCACATTTTTACAAAAAAACTATTTACTGAGTGTTTTTGCGGCATTTTATCAGGCGTTTTACCCCCCCACTCCTCAAAAACATTCCACCCACTTGCCGCGGGCGAGGGCGTGAATGGGTCCGGGCATTCGGCTGCCTTCCAGCGCCCAGAACACGAGGTAGCTCGATGCGAGGTCGACCATGTGCATGCAGTACCTGGCAGTCGCGAGGTTGTGCCGTTCGCGGGTTGTTCTTTGTGCCGAAGACGATGCGTTTCATCACAAATTCTTCATTTGTAAACTTAAATTTACCCAAAATGGGGGGTATTATTAAATTTACATTCATTGAGGAAACGTACTTATCCACAAAAATCAGCGATGAGGAAAATAAAAATGCCGATGATGCGTGACACTCGAATTGCCTTCCCTTTAGTTTCTCTTGCTTGTGCGGCGGGGCTTGCCGTATTCGGCTGCGGAGGGGATTCCGGCAGCGGTCCTAGCGCTGCTCAAAATGATGTGTGTTCTGTAACCAAGACGACAAATTCGGTTACCGTAAAAACATCTGTCGATGGAGCATCGGTCACTACCGTCTACGTGTTTGACACGGAAGGCGATATGGCGTCTAAAACGACCGTTTCGGATTATTCCGCCATGGGTGACGAGACAACTGCTAAGGCTGTTTGTGAAGCGAACGGTTCCGTGGAAGGCTTTACGGCGACTTTTGAAAATGGCCTGTGCACGGTGGTTCAGAAGGTGGGCCTTTCTGGTTCGCTTGAAGATATTTATGAAGCGCAGAACTCTGCTTGCGAGGCGGCAAATGAAGTGGCGAAATCGTCTAGCAGTTCTATCGGCGGTCTTTTAGGAAAAAGTAGTTCTTCTGCAGAAGAAACGACTTTGACCGAAGTCGATGATTTGGACGCATTGATGGAAATCGAGTGCGTTGACAATGTGCTTGGCAACAAGGTTTTTGTGAAGTCTAAAGAGAAGGATTATATCTGCGCAAGTTATGTAAGCTCGGGCATGTCCTTTGTGCTTTGGCTCCCCACGATTGCTGACATCAAGAATGCTCCGACGTGTACTGCGGAACTGATTCTTGGTGACGATGATGCGACCTATTACTCGGAAAAGGACAATGCCGTTTATGCCTGCGTCTTGGATATTACGGATCCTTACAATTATGACGACGCAGAATATGTCTGGAAAAAATATGGCACATTAGATGTTTCGAGCAGCTCATCGGCGGTCTCGTCTTCTTCTAAAAATTCGAGTGAGGTTTCGTCGAGTTCGGTGGCTGTAGTTTCTTCCTCTTCTGCGACAAAGGAAAAGGTGGTGACTTTTAAGGATGGTATCATTTGGGAACCGTCTTATCAGTCTCGCGCGAGAACGTTCTTTAATACGGTTGATGAATACAACTTCTTGGACAGCAACTCTGCAACTGGCGATAGTTCGGGCTGGTGGTTCAAATATTTGGATGCGGCAGATGGCGGAATTTCGACTGCGGTAGGAATTTTTGGATCTACGGCGCTCGACCTTTCGATTACGCTGGAATATATTAACTGGTATGTCGCTTATGATGGCTCGTATTATTACAACGCTCCGGATCCGTATCCGTATGCGGGCTTTGGATTTAATTGGTCTACCGATGGTGAAAATGAAAGCGTGGATCTTTCGGATTGGACGGGCATTTGCCTGACGTATGAATCGACTAAATCTTTTGAAGTCGCGATTCCGGCTGTGGGCGATGGAGACTTCTCTTATTACTATCCGGTCACTTACAGTTCGTCGCCCAAGACGATCGATATCCCGTTCTCCAGTTTAACGCGTTCTAAATATGCGACGACGAGCTTCTCTAGGTCCAGTGCGCTTAAGAATGCCACAGCTTTGCACATCAAGTATACAAATGACGAAACAAAGGTGGAATGTGACAGAACCTATTATTCGGCAAGTGAATGCCGCTATTACTTCAATTCGTATTCCAATTCTATCCAGATTTATAGAATTGGAAAGTATGGTACTTGCAACGATACCGGAACGATTCTTTAACGATCGTCAAATGTGAAAATGAATGCGTCCGGGCCTGTTTGGCTCGGACGTTTTTTGATTGGGGTGTTAGCTAGAAAAGCCGATTCCAATGCCTCATCGTATCCGTCGTTGATAAAGACGTTCTACAAGATGCTGGAGAAGGCTGGCTACAAGGCCCAGGAAGGCACCATCGTTGACGTCTCCATCGTGGAGGCCCCGCGCCAGCGTGCACGACAGCAACGTATACGGCAAGCTCGCCAAGGGCGACAAGAACGAAGTGAAGTGTGCCCAGCCCGCGTAGCGGGCGGCCCTCCGGGGCAAACACCGGGCGGAAACGCCCGGGAACCGGGGTCGAAAAGACCCGTCGAACGGCTAA